>JBGPNG010000313.1:0-3613 GCA_041487395.1 Dongiaceae bacterium | reverse complement strand
TTTCTCGATGACGATCTGGCCCTCGGCCGGCCGGCCGGCCGAGGTCATGGCCGCCTGGAGCAGCGTTCCCATCTCCGGCACAACATCGGCCAGCCTTTGGCCGACCCGCGCCGCCAGGTCGATGCCCAGCAGCTCGCAGGCCGAGCGGTTCGGCAGTTCGATCCTGCCTGCTTCTTCCAGGCCGATCACGCCGGCCGACACGCCGGCCAGCACGAGTTCCGTGAATCGCCGGCGTTCATCAAGCTGAGCATTCGCCTCGATCAGTTCGTTGTGCTGGCTGTCCAACTGGCTGGTCATACGATTGAAGGCCCGGCTCAGGCTGCCGATCTCGTCGCCGGTGCGCCCTTCGGCGACGCGGACCGAAAGATCGCCGCTGCGCACCCGCTCCGCCGCATCGGCCAGAAGCCCGATGGGCCGCACGAGTTGCGAGGCGGAGACGAGCGCGAACCATATCGCGGCGAACAGAACCAATAGCGCAACCACGACGAAGACGAGGGCGAAGGTGATCTGAAAGCCCGAGCGCCGGCGTTCGAGAGCTTGGTAGATCTTGGCGGCACTCGACGCCTTGTCCACATGACTCAAGACTTTGGGATCGATGAGACGCCCGACATAGAGAAATGTATCGGCGATCGGATCCAATTGAACGAGGGCCCGCACCCGATCGCCGCTGCCGTTCGGCAGAACGACGACATGGCCCTGGCGCGCCCGATTGAAGGCCCAATCGGGCAGATCGAGGTCGAAGGCGAGCAGGATGTTATAGTTGGCATTGGCGAGAATTTGACGATGGCCGTCGACAATGGCCGCCTCGTTCAATTGGCGCAGCGCCGAGTGAACCGACAACACCTGCTCGAACTGCTCGCGGTTGATGGTCAGCAGCGGCCCTTCGCGCTGAAGGTCGCTGGCCATCGCCAGCGCTTCATCGCCGAGATGCTGTTGATGCTCCTGCAGATAGGCCCGCGCCACCTGGAGCGAATCATCGACGGCGGTGCTGACCTGATCGCTGAACCAGGCATTTACGCCGAGGTTTAGGAACAACGTGGTGAACACGGCAACGATGATCGTCGGGGTCACCGCCACCAGGCTGAACAGCAGCACCATGCGGGCATGAAGCCTGGCGCCGGCAAGGCCGCTTCGCCGTTCGACCCACAGCGCCACGAGCCGCCGCGCGAGAACCGTGCCCAGCAGCAACAGCAAGATCAGGTCGACGAGAAGCAGTGGCATGGTGACCCGATCCTGCAGCGCGCCGAAGCTGCCGGTAAGCGCGCCGTAGGTGGTGAATCCGCAAACCAGTGCCGCGACCAACAGGGCCACGGTCAGCTTGCGCTCAAGCCCGACGCGCCTTGCCCAATCCACCTGCCGGCGGACCAGCTGAACGCCCCAGTCCGTCAATGTCACAGCCATGGCCAATCCGCCACTGGGGTTCCCGCCGCCTGTTGCATGATTACCACAGGTTACTTCAGGCCGCGCAGAATTTCGATGTCCAAATCTCGGATCTTTTTACGTAGCGTATTTCGGTTGATGCCAAGCAGCTCGGCCGCCTTGATCTGGTTGCCCCGGGTCGCCTCGAGCGCGATGCCCAGCAACGGGCGCTCGATTTCCCGCAACACCCGCTCATAGAGCCCGCTCGCCGGCAGTTGCGGGCGATGGGCGGTGAAGTATTGCCTTAGATGCCGTTCCGCTGCCTCCGACAGGGATTCGCCGCGCGGCGCGGATTCGTTTGCCCCGAAAGCGGCCGACCCGGCGAGCTCGCTCTCCACGACATCGGCGCCGATGACCGCCTGGCTATAGAGCACGGCGACGCGCCGCATCAAATTCTCGAGCTCACGCACGTTGCCGGGCCAGGGATGTTCGCGCAGGCGCTGCTGGGCTTGGGCGTCGAGCGCCTTGGCCCCCTCGCCCGCCGGGGCCGCCTGGTCGAGAAAATGACGCGCCAGATCATTGATGTCCTCGCTGCGCTCGCGCAAGGGCGGCAATCGCAGGGGAATCACGTTGAGACGATAGAACAGATCCTCTCGGAACTGGCCCTGACGAATGGCTTGCCGCAGGTCGCGATGGGTCGCCGCGATGATGCGCACGTCCGCCTTGATCGGCAGACGACCGCCCACCGTGGTGAACTCGCCCTGCTGGAGGACGCGGAGCAGCCGCGTCTGGGCTTCCAGGGGCATGTCGCCGATCTCGTCCAGAAACAGGGTGCCGCCGGCCGCCTGTTCGAAGCGGCCGATTCCCCGCGCGATCGCGCCGGTGAAGGCGCCTTTCTCATGGCCGAACAGTTCGCTCTCGACAAGCTCGCGCGGTATCGCCGCCATGTTGACCCCGATGAAGGCGCCGCGCCGGCGTTTGCCGTAGTCGTGCAGCGCACGGGCAACGAGTTCCTTGCCCGTGCCGGATTCGCCGAAGATCATCACCGTCAGATCGGTCGCCATCAGCCGCGCCATGACGCGGTAGATCTCCTGCATCGCCGGCGAGCGGCCGATGAGCGGCAATGTCTCGCCGGACGACGATGCCGGCGCGCCTGCTTCCGCCGCCAATGGCCGGCTCAAGGCCCGTTCGACCAAGCCCATCAGCTGGTTGAGATCGAAGGGTTTGGCGAGATAGTCGAAAGCGCCGCGCTCGGCCGCGCGCACAGCCGTCAGCAGCGTATTCTGGGCGCTCATGGCGATGATCTGTAGATCGGGGCGGCGCTGGCGGATGCCGGGAATGAGGTCGAGACCGTTGCCATCGGGCATCAACACATCGGTGATGACAAGGTCGCCCTCGCCCTCGTCGATCCATTGCCACAGCGTCGCCGCCTTGTCGGTGCTGCGCACACGATATCCGAGGCGCCCCAGGGCCTGATCGAGCACGACGCGGATGGCGCGATCGTCGTCGGCAACCAGAATGGTCTCGCCGCTCACGGCCCCTCCTCCGCCGCCATGGGCAGCAGGACACGGAACTGGGTGCGCCGCGGCTCGGTCGATAGTTCGATCAACCCGCCATGGTCGGCAACGATCTTGGCGACCAACGCCAGACCCAAGCCCTTGCCCCCGGGCTTGTTCGAGGCGAACGGATCGAACAGCCGCGGGCACAACTCCTCGTCGATGCCGGCGCCATTGTCCTGTACGCCGACCACCAACGGCAGATGACGCCTTCCGCCACCGGGTTCGGTTAGACGAAGTCCCATCCGATAGCGCGTCGAAAGCGTGATGATGCCGCTGCCCTCGGCTGTCGCCTCGGCCGCATTCTTCACCAAATTCAGGAACAATTGAATCAGCAGATCGCGGTTACCCAACACGGCAGGCAACGAAGGATCGAAGTCGCAGATAAAGCGCCTGCCGCGCCCGAACCCGGCCTCGGCGATCTGACGCACATGATCGAGGACACGGTGGATGTTGACGGCGCCGCGATCGAACGAGCGCCCGTCGGCAAACATCTCCATGCGATCGACCAATGCGACGATGCGATCGACTTCCTCGCAGATCAGCCGCGTGAGATCGCGGCCCGCCTCGTCGAGGGCCGGCTCGAGAAGCTGTGCCGCGCCGCGCACACCCGAAAGCGGGTTCTTCACCTCATGGGCAAGCACGGCAGCCAATGTTCCCATCGTGCGGGCGGCACCACGCCGGTTGAGCGCCTCATC
>JBGPNG010000312.1:0-3626 GCA_041487395.1 Dongiaceae bacterium | reverse complement strand
GCTACCTCTTGCAGTAGTATTTCATTGTTCGACAGCCTGCCCAAGATGCTTGCGGGCCGCCAGGGGACTTACCGCCGATTGTGATCGCCGGCCGGCCTGTGCTAAACGCCTGCCATGACTGTCATCACCCGCTTTGCCCCCTCGCCCACCGGCTTTCTTCATATCGGCGGCGCCCGTACCGCCCTGTTCAATTGGCTCTATGCCCGGCATCACGGCGGGCAATTTCTGTTGCGCATCGAGGATACGGACCGCCAGCGCTCGACCGAGCCCGCCATCGAGGCGATCGTCGATGGACTCCAATGGCTTGGCCTGGAGTGGGACGCCGAGGTCGTCTATCAATTCGCCCGCGCTACCCGTCATGCCGAGGTGGCGCGCCGGCTGCTGGCAGAGGGCAAGGCCTACTACTGCTATTGCACCCCGGCCGAACTGGAGGCGATGCGCGCAGCGGCGCGAGCCGCGGGCCTGCCGACGCGCTATGACGGGCGCTGGCGCGACCGCGATCCTGCAGAGGCGCCAAAGAATGTGCTGCCGGTCATCCGGCTTAAAGCCCCCCAGACCGGCGAGACCCGAGTTGACGACAAGGTGCAAGGGGAAGTGCGCGTCGCCAACGAGCAGCTTGACGATATGGTTCTGCTGCGCGGGGACGGCACGCCCACATATATGCTGTCGGTGGTCGTCGATGACCACGACATGGGGATCACCCAGGTCATCCGCGGCGACGACCATCTGACCAATACCTTCCGTCAGATTCAGCTTTATGATGCCATGGGTTGGGACCAGCCGGCCTTCGCCCATATACCGCTGATTCATGGTCCCGACGGAAGCAAGCTGTCGAAGCGCCATGGGGCACTCGGCGTCGACGCCTATCGCGACATGGGCTATCTGCCGGAGGCGATGCGCAATTATCTGCTGCGCCTGGGATGGGGTCATGGCGACGACGAGATCATCGACACGGCCCAGGCCATCGCCTGGTTCGATCTCAGCGGCGTGGGCCGATCGCCATCGCGCTTCGATCTTGCCAAGCTCAACAATCTGAACGGCCACTATTTGCGGGCGGCGGACAATGCCCGCCTGTGCAAACTGGTGAAGCCACGAATCGAAAGGCGCCTCGGCACTGCGCTCGATGACGACGCAGTAGCCCGGCTTGCCTCCGGCATGGAGGGGTTGAAGGCGCGCGCGGAAACACTGGAGCAACTGGCCGACAGTGCGATGTTCTATGTCCGCCCGCGCCCGATTCCGTTGGACGACAAAGCGACCAAGCTGTTGACGCCCGAGGCCCGGAAATCGCTTGCCGAACTCACCGGCGAGCTTGCCAAGGCAGACTGGACGGCCGCGGCATTGGAGGCCGCGATGCGAAGCTTCGCCGATTCCCGCGCCCTCAAGCTCGGCCAGATCGCCCAGCCTCTTCGCGCGGCATTGACGGGGGCGACCGTATCCCCCGGAATTTTCGACGTTATGATCGTTTTAGGCCGGGAACAGGCTCTAGGTAGAATTAGCGATTCGGCCCTTGCTGGCCGTTGATCCGCAACGGTTTCGGGCCTATCTATATTGCAGCGCACAACGGCCTCGTTACGGGGGCATTATTGAGGACGCATCCCATGGCGAACGACGCCGCCACGCCGGCCAAGAATCGGGTCACCGTCACCGATCACGCAACCGGCCAACAGTTCGACCTGCCGGTTCTGGAAGGCACCGTCGGGCCGCGCGTGGTGGATGTGCGCAAGCTCTACAGCGACCATGCACTGTTTACATACGATCCCGGCTTCGCATCGACGGCGGCTTGCGAATCCAAGATCACCTATATCGATGGCGAAAAAGGCGTTCTCCAACATCGCGGCTATCCGATCGAGGAGTTGGCGGAGAAGAGCAACTTCCTCGAGGTCTGTTACCTGTTGCTCTATGGCGAACTGCCGAGCGCGGCGCAAAAGACCGGGTTCACCAAGAACATCACCTACCACACGATGCTGCATGAGCAGATCCACACCTTCTATCGCGGCTTCCGTCGCGATGCCCATCCTATGGCGGTGATGGTCGGGGTGGTCGGTGCGCTCTCTGCCTTCTACCACGACAGCACGGACATCAACGACCCGCACCAGCGCGAGGTCGCCTCGCATCGTCTGATCGCCAAAATGCCGACGATCGCGGCCATGGCATACAAATATTCGACCGGGCAGCCCTTTACCCATCCGCGCAACGATCTCAACTATGCGGAAAATTTCCTGCGCATGACCTTCGCCGTTCCGGCCGAGGAGTATAACGTCAGCCCGATTGTCGCCAAGGCGATGGACCGCTTCTTCATCCTGCACGCGGACCATGAGCAGAACGCTTCGACCTCGACCGTGCGCATGGCCGGCTCTTCCGGCGCCAATCCCTTCGCCTGCATCGCCGCCGGGATTGCCTCGCTCTGGGGCCCGGCCCATGGCGGCGCCAACGAGGCGGTGCTCAACATGCTGCGCCAGATCGGCGACAAGAAGAACATTCCGGACTTCATCAAGCGGGCCAAGGACAAGAGCGACAATTTCCGCCTCATGGGCTTCGGCCATCGCGTCTACAAGAACTATGATCCCCGCGCGGCCGTGATGCGCAAATCTTGTCACGAAGTGTTGGATGCCCTCGACAAGCGCGAATTGCCGCTGCTGGAACTGGCCTTGGAGCTCGAGCGGATCGCGTTGGAAGACGAATATTTCGTCGAAAAGAAGCTCTACCCCAACGTCGATTTCTATTCGGGCCTGATTCTGGAAGCGATCGGCTTTCCCACGACCATGTTCACGGTGCTGTTTTCCGTCGCCCGCACCGTCGGCTGGGTCGCCCAATGGATGGAAATGATCGAGGATCCGTCCCAGCGCATCGGCCGGCCGCGCCAGCTGTACACCGGCTCGACGCTGCGGCACTTCGTGCCGATGGAGCAGCGCGGCTGATTATTTTCGTTCGATCAGTTCGATCTTATAGCCGTCGGGGTCCTCGATGAAGGCGATGACGCTGCCGCCATGCTTCATCGGTCCCGGCGGGCGCGGGATTTTGACGCCTTCCTTGCCCAATTTCTCGCATGTTCCATAGATATCCGGCACGCCGACGGCGAGATGGCCGAAACCACTGCCGATTGCATAAGGCTCCTTCTGCCCCCAATTGTGGGTCAGTTCGATCACCGAATGACTCTCTTCGTCGCCGTAGCCTACGAAAGCCAGCGTGAACTCGCCGCTCGGGTAATCCTTGCGGCGGAGCAGCGTCATGCCGAGGTGGCGGGTGTAGAAGTCGATGGACTTTTCCAGGTCGAACACCCGGATCATGGTATGCAGGAGTCGGTGGCCGGCAGACGGCTGGCTCATGGGGCGGTCCCTCGATTGCACGAATAGCCGCCGCATTGTATAGGAATTTCTGCGCTGTCCGCCACCCGTGGCAGCGCCCGATCGCGTCTTAGTTTACCCTCATGTTTCGACGAGCTCGGCATGAGGGCCGGCGAATCGACCGCTCCCTGAGCCTGACGAAGGGGGCGGCAAATCGGATCAGCACGCGCTGGTTCAGGGTATTGGGAACGAAGATGGCGCGACGAATCAGAGCAGCCGTGATCGGGGTCGGCCATTTCGGGCAATTTCACGCCAGAAAGATGGCCGAGAGCGAAGGCATCG
>JBGPNG010000311.1:0-3626 GCA_041487395.1 Dongiaceae bacterium | reverse complement strand
CAGTCTGGCGGCGGATCGAGACAAAATCCTGCAAGTCGGCCATATCGAGCGGTTCTCGGCCGTCGGCCGCCGAATCGGCCAGATGATCAAGCGGCCCTTGTTCATCCAGGCCCAGCGCATGGGGCCCTTCAAGCCGCGGGGCGAGGCGGTCAGCGCCGTGCTCGACCTCATGATCCACGATCTCGATCTCATTCTCAGCCTCGTCGGCTCGCCCATCGAATGGATTCATGCCCTCGGTGCGCCGGTCGTAACAACAGCCGACGATATCGCCAGCAGCCGCATCCAATTCGCCAACGGATGCGTCGCCGATCTGACCGTCAGCCGCGTCAGCCTGCGCAGCGAGCGCAAAATGCGGATCTTCGAGCGGGATTCCTGCACGTCGGTGGATTTCCTCAAACGTCGGATCAGCGTTTTCCGACGCAAACGGCGAACTGACGGTGGCCATGCCGAAATAACCGTGAAAGATACCGTCTACCCCGAACGTGACGCGCTGGCCGAGGAGATATCGTCTTTTCTCGCCGCCGTGCGCAACGGGCACGCGCCCGTCGTGAGTGGCGAGGACGGGCGGCGCGCGCTCGAGGCCGCATTGACGATCGACAAGCAGCTTCGCGATCACGGGCAGCGCCTTGGTCTGACGGATGTCAGCCCGTAGGGTGGGTCAGGCGCGCGAGATCATCGCAAGGGCGACGGAGGCGGCCCGATCGCTCGGCCGTCCATCGACGGCAAGCTTGGCAAGCGCCTCGCGATAAGCGGATTTCTGAGCTGCGCGCGCCGCGGGATCCCGCAGCAGGCTGTCGATCGCGTCGGCCAACTTTTGCGGCTGGCAATCCTCCTGCAGCAATTCGGGCGTCGCCGGGCGATCGAGAATGATATTGATGATCGAGGCGAATTTGACCTTGATGAAGATGCGCGCCATCGCCGCAGTGAAGGCGCTGCCGCGATAGGCGATAACCGCCGGCGTGCCGACAACCGCGAGTTCCACCGCCACGGTGCCGGAAGCGGCAAGTGCTGCATCGCTGGCGGCGAACGCATCGGGCTTTTGCGTCGGATCGGCAATCAGGGTGACGGGAACACCAAACGCCCGTGCCCCGGCTTCCGCCATAGCGGCGACCGGCGCCACGGTGGGAAGGACGACATGCAAGCCGGCGTGGCGCGCTGCGAGCTGGCGAACGGCCGCCGAAAAGTCAGGCATGAGGCGGCGAATTTCCGAGGCTCGGCTGCCGGGAAGCACACAGAGCAGAGGGGATTGCGATGGAATGCCGTGGCGGCGGCGAAAGCTGGCGCTGTCCGTGCCGCCCGTCATCGTCTCCAATGCCGGATGCCCGACATAGGTGCAGGCCAAGCCATGGCGCGTGAAATAAGGCGGCTCGAACGGCAGCAGGGCCAGCAAATGATTGCAGCACCGGGCGATGGTGATGGCCCGACGCGGCCCCCAGGCCCAAACCGACGGCGCGACATAGTGCAGAACGGGTATTCCACTGCCCCGCAATCGATCCGCCACGCGCAGGCAAAAGCCCGGCGAATCGATGGTGACGAGAAGATCGGGCGGCGAACGTCGCAGCCACTCGGTGGTCTCTCGCATCCGCCGAAGCAGCAGCGGCAGATGGGGCAATAACTCGATCAAGCCCATGTGACTGAGCTCGTCCATGGCAAAGCGGCTGGCCAGGCCCGCCGCTAGCATTTGCTCCCCACCAATCCCCTCCACGCTTATCGCTCCGCCGGTCGCGCGCCGAAGGGCCTCGATGAGCCGGGCGCCGAGCACGTCGCCGGAGGGTTCTCCCGCGATCAACACGATGCGAGGGACCGTCGTGCTCATTGCGCAACGTCGACGCCGATGAGGAACATGCCGGCAGCATCGGCGGCGGCACCGATCGTTTCCCCATTCATGACGAGAACCCCGCCCGCCTCCACGGCGATGCCGCGAAACCGTGCCTGGGCTGCCCGGCTTATCGTATTCAGCCCGATCACCGGCGCGTCGGAGCGCATTTCCTGCTGCGGCTTGCGGGCCTTGACCAAAATGGCACCGGATCCACCCTGCTGGCGCGTCGCACAGCGCGCAATCAGCGCATCGGTGCCATCGGGGCCCTCGACATCGAGGACGGCCGCCCCCTGCACGACAGCCGCCTGCCCAATATCGCACTGCCCGATTGTTCGCGCGGCAGCGAAGCCGACGACGATCGCCGAGCTCTCTTCCTCCGTCGGCGAAAGGCGGCCATAGAGGCCATGTCGGGCCAGAAGAGATGCCGCGACATCGCTGGGCCCAACGACGCGGAAACCCTCGGACTCGAGTTCCTCGACGATGGCAACCAGCAATCGATTGTCGCTCAAAAGCCGGCCGCCGATACGGGCAAGGAAGAGGATTCCGCGCCAATCCGGCATCACTTCGGAGAGCGAGGGCCGTGTTACCTTGCCGGCAAATACGACCTCTTTCACGTTCTCGCGACGCAGATGGTCCAATGCTTCGGCGGCAGCACCAAGGCGAACCCAGTCGTGCGGCATATCGACGATATTGGCCGGATCGGCGTGGCCTTTCAGGGCGATGACATGGAACGCCCGGCCCTGCTCGCGACAAGCTCGGATTAGAACCAATGGCAACTCGCCGCCGCCGGCGAGTATGCCCAATTTAGACATCGGTCCTAGGCATCTGTATCGGCCACGACCGTGCATATCGGTCGTGAAGCGTCGGCGGTGATGAACGAAATAATATCCATGACCACGGCATTGTCGCGGAAAGCATGTGCGACTTCATCGATCCGATCGGTAAATGAACCGGGGCCCAGAAAGAGCCGCCGATAAGCGGTGCGCAAGGCTTGTATATCGGCCCGCGAAAAATTCTGTCGCTTCAGACCCACGATATTCAAGCCGCGTAGGCGGGCGCGATTGCCCGCCGCCATGGCAAAAGGAACAATATCCTGACCCAGCGCCGTGCAACCACCTACCATAGCATATTTTCCGATCCGACAATTCTGGTGGATGGCCGTCAAACCGCCAATGATGACGTAGTCCCCGATTGTTACATGGCCGGCAAGGGTGGCATTGTTTGCCATCGTCACATTGCGGCCAATTCGGCAGTCGTGCGCAATATGGGCGCCGGTCATGAAATAGCCGTCGTCGCCGACGGACGTGGGAGCACCCTCCGGATCCGTGCCGCTATTCATGGTGACATATTCGCGGATCACGTTGTTGCGGCCTATGGCAAGGCCGCTCGGGCGCCGTTTGAAGCCGATATATTGCGGCGGCTGGCCGAGGGAGGCAAACGGGTGAACCCGCGTTCCGGCACCGATCAGCGTCCGTCCGTCGACGACGACATGCGCCTGGAGAACGACGCCGCTTTCGATCCTGACCTCGGCGCCGATACAACAATAAGGGCCGATTTCCACATCATCGGCAATGGTCGCACCCGCCGCCACTACGGCGGTGCCATGTATGCGACTCATTTATCTTCCCGAACCATGGCGGCGAAGTCGGCTTCGGCCACCACCTTGCCTTCTACCTTTGCTACACCGTGGAACTTCCAGACCGGACCGCGATTGCGGTCCTTCGTCACTTCGATGAACAGCTGATCGCCCGGCCAGACCGGTCGGCGGAAGCGGCAATTGTTCACGCTCATGAAATAGACCAGCTTG
>JBGPNG010000310.1:0-3643 GCA_041487395.1 Dongiaceae bacterium | reverse complement strand
GCCTGCAGCATCAGACCCTCGCCGATGAACCGTCGCGCGCCAAGTGCCCGGGCGATCTCGGTTCCGGCGAGCCCGGCTTCAAGGGTGCGTGAATGCTCTGCCGTCTCGAAGTAGAGAAAGTGAAGCCCGTGATGAGCGATCATTGCTGCCCGACGATGTCCGATCTGCTCCGCCAGGACAATGGCGCGCTCGGCCTGTTGCAACGCCGCGGCAAAGTCCATCTCCATCATCAGCATCATTCCCAACATGGGCCGGTTCGCCGCTTCGATACGGCGGAAACCCTGGGACGCGCTCAATTCAACGCAACGCGCGAACATTCGGCCCGCCGTTTGGAACAGGCCGCGCATGTAATTCGCGTCGGCCAGGCCGCCCAAGGCGCGCGCCTGTTCTTCCATCGCGCCGGCCGCTTCCGCCAATTGCAGAGCCTGGCTGTGCTCTGCCAGGCATTGGGCCATTTGGCCGCGGGGGAAATGGATATTGCCGCGCAGGCTATGCAGCCGCGATTGCTCCGCCGCCAGGCCACAAGCCTTCGCCTCTGGTTCGATCCGGTCGATCAGAGTTGCCGCTTCGTCGAGGCGGTCAAGGACGGACAATCCATTGGCCAGTCCCAGCAATGCCCGCAAGCGCGGGCGTCCCGGTTCGGCCGCGTCGCCAGCGCCGCGAAAGGCGGCGACCGCCTCCACCGTCCGCCCAAGGCCCTGCAGCAGTTCACCGGAAAGTGTGGCCAGCGCCACCTTGACCGCGCGCTCGGCGGCTAGCTCCAGGCCCCGCCCGGTAAGTGCCAGTGCCTGCTCCGTGCGATAGGATGAAGCCGCGGCCTCGGCGGCGGCCAGATATGCCGCGGCTGCCGCGGCATCCTCCGCCATGTCGAGATGCTGGGCCTTCAGCGGCAGGTCGCGCTCGCCATACCAGGCTGCAGCCACGCGATGCAGTTCGCGCCGGCGCGCCTTCAACAGCGAGCCATAGATACCGTCGCGCATCAGGGCGTGGACGAAGGCAAGATCGGCGCCATCGCGCCGCAAGAACTGCTGATCGGTCAGATGGGTTGCCTCGTAGGCGGGCTCGCCCAGCAGGTGGCGCAGCGCCGCCAGCGGCACCCGCTGACCCAGGATGGAGGCTGCCTGCAGCGCGCGCTTCTCCGCCGGCGACAGACGGTCGGCGCGCCCGAGGACCAGACTCTGGACCGATGCGGGCACCGACGCGGCTGTGACCTCGCCGGTATGGCGCAGCAATTGTTCGAGAAAGAAAGGATTGCCGCCAGCCCGCTCGACGCAAGGCGCGATCCGCGCATCGCCGCTTCCCAGCAGATCCGCCGCGAGCTGTCCGGCTTCGGCGGCGGAGAGCGGCGATAGATCGATGGTGCCGATCGCGGCCGGGCCCAGTTTCGCGCGCCAGGTGCGATCGAACGGATCGCCTTCGGGCCGCGTGGTTGCGACGAGCAGCACCGATGCTTCCGCCGTCGCCGCGCCCAGTGCCGCCAGATCTTCGAGCAAGGCGGGCTCCGCCCAATGGAGGTCTTCGACGGCCACCAGCAACGGTCGTTCGGCGGCGAGCCGCGTCATGAGTGCGGCCAACAAAGCCCGCCGGCGGGATTGGCGGGTGGCATCGTCCATGGCCTGATAAAGGGCTCGTCCTTCGCCTTCGGATGGCAGATCGAGCAGATCCTCGAGGAACGCTCGGTCCTCGGCCCGCAGCCAGCCCTGTTCTTCGGCGCGCGCGGCCGCCGCCCTGCGCTGGCGTTTGTCGGCGCCAGGCTCGATGCCCAGCAGGCCGCGAGTCAAGAGCCGCATGGCGTCCTGGCCCTTGCCGGTGCCAAAATCGAGGACCAGCGTCCTGTAGGTGGCAAAACCGCGGGTTCTCGCTTCCGCCGAAATTTCCTCGAGCAAGCGGCTCTTGCCGATACCGGCTTCGCCACGCAGGACGACGACCCGCCCGTGCCCGCTGTCGCGGCAGGCCTGCAGCAACCCGTTCAGCATCAGCCGATCGGTCTCGCGCCCGACGAACGGCGTCGTCGGCGTGGCCGCCGCCGCCAGGCCCTCGACCCGCCATGCCACCACGGGCAATGCGATTCCCTTGAGTGCCGTGGGCGGCAGCGCCGCAGCCCGGATCTTTCCTTCGAGCTGGCGCATGAGCGGCTCGGAGATCATCGTCTCGCCGGGCTTGGCCAATTCCACCAGCCTTGCGGCCAGATTCACGGCATCGCCCAGCACCGAATAGCCGCGCCCGATCCCGCCCGCGACCACCTCGCCGGCGGCGATGCCGACATGGCCGGCGAGCGGCTCGCCCCAAGGATTGCTGAGTTCGGCGACGCTCGCCTGGATGTCGAGGGCCGCGCGCAAGGCGCGCAAGGCGTCGTCGCCATGGGCAACGGGGGCGCCGAACAAGGCCATCACCGCATCGCCGATATGCTTGTCCACCGTGCCGCCATATTGGGCGATGATCGCATCGACCCGGGCGTAGAAGGCTTCGACCAGCCGGCGCAGGTCCTCGGCGTCGACCTTGGCCGAAAGTGCGGTGAAGCCGCAGAGATCGGCGAACAGGATCGCCACCTGGCGCCGTTCGTCGGCTGCTTCGCCGGATACGGGTGCCGCCGGCGCCGGTTTCGCTCCGCTTCGCCCGCAGCCGCCGCAAAAACCCTCGCCGGCCGCATTGGCATAGGCGCAATCGGGACAGACCCAGCCCAGAGCCGCGCCGCAGGCAGCGCAGAATTTTCGTCCCTCGCGATTGTCGAGATCGCATTTTGCGCAGCGCATGGCCAAGGCCCTCTTTCGAGGGCGCATGCTAGGTGGCCGATTGCGCCGCGGCAAGCAAACCGCCGCGATATTTCGCTAGGGCGCTGCGGGCGGGCAGGCCTTCAGAATATCGTCGTAAGTGGCGCTTGGATCGTCGTAATCGGGCCGCACATCCATGCGGTTTTCCACGAGCAGGCGATGGCGCGAGTCCGGCGTCATATGCCGGGCAAAGACCGGCGCGCTGCATTGACAGAAGGCGCGGACATGCTTGTCGATCCCGCCGCTGGTAAGCGCCGCCGACAGGCACACTTCCGTCATCCTGGCGATCAGCTTGGGATCATCGGGCGCGATGGCATCGCCGGCGCGGGCCGGCGTGGAAACGCCGAGACCGCTCGACAGCACCGCGGCCAACGCGCCTCGAGCAAATCGCGAGATGGGCATGGCTACGGCGCGGCAATGGCGTCGAGGCGATCGAACACCCGCCGGCCAAGGGCCGCCAGCGGATCCATCTCCCGATCGGCCCCGGGCGACCGGCCGAGACGCAAGCTCGCATCGCAACGCTCGGCGAGCGCCAAAGATATTTCCATCATCCAGGGATGGGCATAGCCATGGCCCGCCGCCGCCAGCACAGGCAAAGCGGCATTGACGCCGATCATGGCGTGATGGCCGCGGCGCATCAGTTCGGCCGCGGCGGCGTTCATGCGGGCGAGATCGGCCGCAAGTTCTTCTGCGCTGGGCGCGCTGTACGGCCCCGCGGCGCAGATCGGCATTATTGATTCATCGATTGGAAGAAATCCGAATTGGTCTTCGCATGCTTCAGCTTGTCGACCAGGAACTCCATGGCGTCGACCACGCCCATGGGCATCAGGATGCGGCGCAGCACCCACATCTTGCTGAGCGTGCCCTTGTCG
>JBGPNG010000309.1:0-3648 GCA_041487395.1 Dongiaceae bacterium | reverse complement strand
CGAGCCGCCTGGTGGTGATCGGCCTCAAGGGCCTTGACCGCCCTGCCATCGCCGCCGCCCTGGATGGCGCGGCACGCTGAACGGCAATGCACCTTCTTGCCGCCAAGCCTGGCTTGATTTCCGACGGCAGCGTCGCCGTCGATCTCGGCCAGACGCCGGGCGATCTCGTGATCCTGTCATCTGCCGATACGGAGCTGGCCTGTCTTGCGGCGGCTCAAGCGCGCCTCGGTTCCGGCGCGCCCAGCCTGCGCCTCGCCAACCTGCTGCAACTCGGCCATAATCTTTCGGTCGACCTTTACCTCGATCAAGTGATCCGCCATGCGCGCCTGGTGATCCTGCGCCTGCTCGGCGGATCGCGCTATTGGCCCTATGGCGTGGAGCAGTTGGCGGCGCTCTGCGGTGAGCGGGGAATCGCTCTTGCCGCATTGCCGGGCGACGACCAGCCCGACCCGGAGCTTGCCGGGGTCTCCACTCTTCGCGCCGAAACCACCCATCGCCTGTGGCGCTATTGCGTCGAAGGCGGCGTGGAGAACGGGCTAAATCTTCTGCGGTTCGCAGCGACCATCATCGGCCGCGACGCAGCCTGGCGCGAACCGGCGCCACTGCTGCGGGCCGGACTCTATTGGCCCGGCCTCGCCATGCCGAGCTTCGAGGATGTCGCCGGGGAGTGGGGGCCGGAACGGCCGACCGCAGCGCTGGTCTTCTATCGCGCACTGCTGCAGGCAGGGAATTTGGCGGTTATCGACGCGCTGATCGCAGGATTGGACAAGGCCGGACTGAACGCTCTTCCGATCTATGCCACCAGCTTGAGGGAAGATGTTGCAGGCGATTTCGTCGCGGCGATGATCGAGCGGTCGCGGCCGGCCGTGGTTTTGAACGCAACCGCTTTTGCCCTTTCTTCGCCAGGTGCTGCCCGCAGCGCAACGCCCTTCGACTGCGCCGACGCACCCGTATTGCAGGTGGTTTTCTCCGGCGGCAGCGAGGAGGATTGGCAGACGGGAAGTCAGGGCCTGTCGGCACGGGACCTCGCCATGCAGGTCGTGTTGCCGGAGGTCGACGGACGTATCCTATCGCGCGCCGTCAGCTTCAAGGCGCAATCCGCCTTCGATCCGCGAACTCAATGTTCCATCGTGGCCTATCGCCCGGTCGCCGACCGTATCGCCTTCGTGGCGGCGCTTGCCGCCGGCTGGGCTCGTCTGCGCTTGACCGCGGTGGCCGAGCGCCAAATCGCCCTTTTGTTGGCGAACTATCCGAATCGCGATGGCAGATTGGGAAATGGCGTAGGTCTCGATACACCGGCGGGCACGGTGGAAGTGTTACGCGCCATGGCCAAGGCCGGCTATCAGATCGATGATCTGCCGCCGGACGGCGCGGCGCTGATGGCGCGGCTGCTGGCAGGCCCGACCAATAGCGGGCGCAGCCGCGTCGGTGGCCAGACGTTATCTTTGGTAGACTACCGAGCTTTCGCGGCGACATTGCCGGCGCGGCTGCGCGATCAGCTCCACGAGCGCTGGGGCGAGCCGGAGCAAGATCCCTTTTTTGTCGATGGTCGTTTCGTTCTGCCGATTCACCGCTTCGGCCATGTCGTCGTAGGGGTGCAGCCGGCGCGCGGTTACAACATCGACCCCGCCCGCAGCTATCACGACCCCGACCTCGTTCCGCCTCATGGCTATCTCGCCTTTTATGCCTGGCTCAGGCGAAATTTCGCGGCCCATGCGATCATCCATATGGGCAAGCATGGCAATCTGGAATGGCTGCCCGGCAAGGCACTGGCGTTGTCCCCCACCTGTTGGCCGGAAGCGGCCTTGGGGCCGATTCCCCATCTCTATCCGTTCATCGTCAACGATCCCGGCGAAGGCAGCCAGGCGAAGCGGCGCGGAGCCGCCGTCATCGTCGATCATTTGACGCCGCCGCTGACGCGGGCCGAAACCTATGGCCCCTTGCGCGATCTCGAACGGCTGGTCGACGAATATTACGAGGCGGCCGGGCTTGATCCGCGACGCTGCAAGCTGCTGCGCGATCAAATTTTGGATCTCGCCGGCTCGACCGGCCTCGGCAAGGATTGCGGCATCGCTGCGGACGAGGACGCAGATTCGGCGCTCGGCAAACTTGATGGCCATCTCTGCGATCTGAAGGAACTGCAGATCCGCGATGGTTTGCATATCTTCGGCCGCTCGCCGACGGGCGGCCAAGCCACCGACCTCCTCGTTGCCTTAAGCCGCTTGCCGCGGGGCGACGGGCAGGGGCGGGGCGCCTCACTGATCCGCGCCCTCGCCAAAGACCTGGGGCTGCCGGAGGGATTCGATCCACTCGATTGCGATATGGCAACAACCTGGACAGGCCCACGACCGGCAATACTGGCTGGCGGCGATGACGCGTGGCGGAGCAACGGCGACACTGTCGAGCGCATCGAGATGTTGGCTCGGCGGTTGGTAAGCGGTGAGGCTTTGCCCGATGATCGCTGGGTGGAGACCCGCCCCGTGCTCGAGTTCATCGCGCACGACCTTCGCCTTCGAATCGCAGCGTGCGGCGACGCCGAGATTGCCGGACTTCTGGCCGGGCTCGACGGGCGATTCGTGACCCCCGGTCCTTCGGGTGCGCCGACCCGCGGGCGCCCCGAGGTTCTGCCCACGGGCCGGAATTTCTATTCCGTGGACACGCGTTTGGTGCCGACCCCCGCGGCTTGGCTGCTCGGCTGGAAATCGGCCTCGCGTCTGCTCGATCGCTATAGGCAGGAGCATGGCAATTGGCCGAAGAGCCTGGCGCTGAGCGCCTGGGGTACGGCCAACATGCGCACCGGCGGCGATGATATTGCTCAGACGTTGGCCCTGATGGGCGTCCGCCCGAATTGGGATTCGAATTCGGGTCGGCTTGCGGGATTCGAAGTCCTGCCTTTGTCGATCCTCGATCGGCCGCGCGTCGACGTCACGTTGCGCATCTCGGGATTCTTCCGCGATGCTTTTCCCCAACAGGTCGATCTGGTGGCGAGTGCGGCGCGCGCCGTTGCCGAACTCGATGAGCCGCCGGCGATGAACCCGCTTGCCGATCGTGCGCGGCGCGACAGGGCCGAGTTCGAGGCGGCTGGGCTGGCGGCCGATGTTGCCGCCAAACGGGCAGCGCTCAGGGTGTTCGGTTCGAAGCCCGGCGCCTATGGGGCAGGGCTCCAAGCCCTGATCGATGAACGCGGTTGGAAAACCACGGCCGATTTGGCCCAGGCCTATATCGCCTGGGGCGGTTACGCCTATGGCGATGGGGCCGAAGGCGTCGCCGAGCATCGTTTGTTCGAGTCTCGCCTCGGCGCCGTCGAGGGCGTGCTGCACAACCAGGACAATCGCGAGCACGATCTGCTCGACAGCGACGACTATTACCAGTTCGAGGGCGGCCTGGCGGTGGCAGTCACCGAACTCAGCGGCCGTCGCCCGCCGATCTATCACAACGATCACTCGCGGCCCGAGAGCCCACGCATCCGCCGGCTGGAAGAGGAAATCGCGCGCATCGTGCGCGGCCGGGTGGTCAATCCCAAATGGATCGCCGGCGTCATGCGCCATGGCTACAAGGGCGCCTTCGAGATGGCGGCGACGGTCGACTACATGTTCGCCTTCGCGGCCACCACCGGCGCCGTGGCCGATCATCACTTCGACCTGGTCT
>JBGPNG010000308.1:0-3653 GCA_041487395.1 Dongiaceae bacterium | reverse complement strand
CGGCGCGCATTCGGTGTGTGCCGCCAGCACGGCATAGCCGAGTGCGCTGGCCGCGCGCTCCACGCTTACCGCGAGCTCCGCGTAGAAGGGGTTGGCGAGGTCGGGCACGACGATGCCGATCGCCGTGCTCGTGCGCGCCTTGAGCGCGCGTGCGATCGCATTGGGGTGGTAGCCGATATCCGCGATGGCGCGTTCGACGCGCTTGCGCGTCGGCTCGGCCACCAGACTCGCGCCCCGAATGACGTTCGAGACCGTCGACTTCGAGACGCCGGCGCGCCTGGCAACATCGATCAGCGTGCTCACGCGGCTTCCTTGAGCCGCGCAAGCGCGCGACGCAAGCCTGCGAGCGAGCGCCGCGTGCCCTCCTCGCCGTCATAGCGCGGATCCTCGTGTTCGATCGAAATCACGTCGTCATAGCCGGCCGCGCGCACGGCGCCGAGCAACGCTGCCCAGGTCGCGTCGTCGTGCCCCTCGCCGACCGAGGCGAAATGCCACGGGGCCTGCTTGGGATCGCTGGGCGGCGCATAATGCAGGACGCCGAGCCGGCGGATCCGCTCCGGATAAAGCAGGGTGTCTTTGCCGTGCATCCAGCCGATGCGCCCGCCCAGCGTCTCGACCACGCTCATCGGGTCGATGCCTTGCCACCAGAAGTGGCTGGGATCGAGGTTGAGGCCGATGTTACGGCCGACATGGGCGGAAAATGCCTCGAAGCCGGCGGCATTGAAGATCGTCAGTCCTGGATGCATCTCCAGGCAGACCATCATCTCCGGGGCGGCCTTGGCCAGCCAGTCGCTCGTCGAGCGCCAGAAAGGGCCCACCTCGTGTTCGAGCTGCCAGGCAAACAGCCGCTCGTCGTCGGCCGAGGTTGCCCAGCAGGGAAAAACGCCGAGCGAGCCGCCGCCCGGGCCGGCAGGACATCCGCTCATGGTGACGACGCGCTTGACGCCCAGTGCTGCCGCCAGATCGACGGCCGCGCGGAAGCGGGCCTGGGCATCGTTTCGCTTGGCCGGGTCCGGGTGGAGGAGATTGCCGGCGGCGTTGACGGCCGCGAGGCGCAGGCCGTGCTCGCGCAGCTCGCCCGCCAGGCGATCGCGCTCTGCGCGCTCCCCGATCGTGGCAAGGTCGAGATGGGGGCGTGGCCATGGTCCCCAGGCACCGACGCCGAGCTCGAGGTCGCTGACGCCTCGCTCGGCGCACCAGGCAAAGAGCTCGCGCCGCGAGAGCTTGGGGAGGGAATCCGAGAAGACGCCGATTCTCATGCTGTCGCCTTTCTGAACGCGGAAGTAAGGAGTTCGACGTCACGACGCGCCTGCTCGACCGTCGTCTGCACGGGTGCCTGACCGGTGGCAGCTCCATGGAATGCTCGCAACTCCTCGCGGAAGGCCTCCTCGTAGCTCACCCGATGGTCGCAGACCTCGAGCGCGTGATCGTCGCCGCCGCGGCGCAAGGTGAGCCGGGTGGGCAGGTGGCGCAGGTAGGGCGAGGGAAACGTCAGCTCGACAATCCGATCGGTGCCATAGACCGTGACGCGCTCGGCATAGTCGGGCACGCCGGGCAGATTGAGGTGGGTCATGCTGACGCGGCCTCCGCCCGGCAAAGCGAATGCCAGCTGGACGCCGCGGCCGTCGTCGAACAGCGCGCCGTGGTCGGCCTCAGCCGGCAACTCGCAACCGAGATGGGCGAGAATGCCATGCACGACCGCAACGTCATGCACGAGCGACGACAGGAAGCCGCCGCCCAGCGCCCGCACACCGGCCTCGTCGAGCGGACGCCCGGCCGCCTCGCGAAGCTGTGCGGCTCCTTCATCGCGGGCCTGCTGACGCAGGGCTGCGGGAAGATCGTTGGGCCAAGTCATGGGTAGATGCGCCACGAAGGGCTCTTGATCCGGATCGTTGACCTCAACCGAGATCCACTTCACATCCTCGATGCGGGTGGGGAGGAGATCGAGAGCGCGCCGATAGGCGGGATCGTAGCGCTTCATATAGGCGACCTGGACGACGCGGCCCGAACGATCGCGCGCCGCCGCGATCCGGTCGCAGCCGGCGACGGTAAGCGCGAGCGGCTTTTCGCACATCACATGCAATCCGGCCTCGAGGGCCGAGACAGCGAGCGCCGGATGAAACGGGTCGGGTGCCGCGATCACGAGCGCGTCGAGGTTGCAGCCCAGGAGGCCCTGGAGGTCGGCGTGCAACTCGCCGATGCCATATCGGGCACCCACCGCCGCGCGCACCGAGGGCGAGGCATCGGCCAGCGCGACGAAGGCAAAACGCCCGCGTTCCTCCCACAGGTAGAACGCGTGCTCGGCCTGTCCGACCAGCCCTGCTCCGACCAAGCCCACGCGCAACTGCTGCATCCAATCCCCCGATTGGAACGATCCAAGCGAGAGGATTGAACACATTCCGAAGCCTGGCGTCAACCGGCCGCACGGCTGAGCGCAGCAGGTGCTGCTCTAATTCCCCTCGGCAATTCGTTGCCCCGAAATTACATTGTGATTCATGAGGTGAAGTGGAGCGCCTGCTTGGTCTGGCTTTCGCCGGATATCAATGGCATTGGAGAGCAAGATGAACGGACGGAATCTGTACAGCGTACGCGTCGAGGGCGCGAAATTCGGGGTCGGCTTCGGCTCGGCCTTGGCCATCGCGATTTCCTATACCGCGAATCACTCCATCCTCTGGGCCATCATCGACGGCATCCTGGGCTGGATTTACGTCGTCTTCTTCGCCCTATTCCGCAGCTAGCGATGACAGGCAGACGCGCAACCGCCCCAAAGAGCCTGGTCCTCGCGGCCCTGCTCTCAGCGGCTCCGGTCATCGTCTCGGCCACGACGCAACCGCCCGGCTTCTCCACCGAACAAGAAGCCCAACAAGCCTGCCCGAACGACATCGTCGTTTGGCTCAATCTGAAGAGCGGTTTTTATCACTACAAGGGTCAGCCCTGGTACGGCCACACACAGGTCGGCGCTTACGTCTGCAAGGCCGAGGCAGATCAAGCCGGCGATCGCCCGGGCGATCTTCCCATCGGGAGCGGACAGTAGCCGTGATGTTTGCGCGTGGGCGGATGGTATGCCTGCTGGAATGCTATGCATAACCGAGCGGTGATTCCCGCCTCAGTCGATCACCATGAGATCGAAGGACATATCCGAGAGCCCGCGGGCGCCGTTGGCCGTGAAGAGGAAGCTGTCGATGGTGAAATAGCGGACATCCTTACTCATACTTTGCCAGCACGATACCGGCTTCCGCGACAGGGCAGCCGCGATCGAATCGGTCGACCGCGAAGGGGCGGATGCGTTCGTCGATATCGCCCGTGGCGATCGCCCTGGCCAATAGGGCGCCGGCGCCAGGCGCACCGGCGATGCCGTATGACCAACCGGCGGTGAACCACAGATTGCCGACCGCCGGATGGGCGCCGATCATGGGTCCGAAATCCGGGCTGATGTGCAACATGCCGGCCCAATGGCGCAGCACCCGCAATTCGGCCAATTGCGGCAACAGCTCGAGGCAGGCCTTGGCATGGGTTGCCAACACGGGGAAATCGGTCTGCAGCGACATGCGCGGCCGCTCGGGAATCTCGGTGCCGCCGACGATTTCGCCGCGCGCCGTTTGATGCATGTAGCAGAGCCGGTCGATGAGGGCGAGGGCCGGGTGGATGAGCGG
>JBGPNG010000307.1:0-3654 GCA_041487395.1 Dongiaceae bacterium | reverse complement strand
ATCGCGATAGTGGGCCTGTCGCGGCGATTTCCGGGACCACCATCGCATGCAGCGCTGGAACGCATGGATCTGCGGATCGCGCCAGGCGAATTCCTGTGTATCGTCGGCCCATCGGGATGCGGCAAGACGACCCTGCTTCGCATTCTCGGGGGGCTCGACCGGAACTTTGCCGGCGAACTTCAGCTCCCGACGGGCCTGCGCTCGGCCATGATCTTCCAGGAGCCCCGCTTGATGCCATGGCTAAGCACGCTGGACAATCTTTTGCTGGTCGCAGCGCCCGGCGACGATCAGGCGCGTGGGCGTGCTCGCGCGCTGTTGGAGGAACTCGATATCTCAGGCTTCGCTGCCGCCTTCCCCGGGCAGCTTTCCGGCGGCATGCAGCGCCGCGTGGCGCTCGCCCGCGCGCTGTTGGTTGCGCCGGACGTGATGCTGATGGACGAGCCCCTCGTCTCAGTCGATCGGCCGACCGCCGAGATCCTGCGGAGGCTCATCATCAAGCTCTGGCGCGAGCGGCAGACGACAAACCTGTTCGTAACCCACGATCTTCGCGAGGCCATAGCTCTAGCGACGCGCATCGTATTCCTCAGCCGCGGCCCCGGCCATCTGGTGCTCGACTGGCCGCTTGCCCTGCCACCCCAGGGCGAGCGTGCCCCGACCTTGATCGAGCAGGCAATGCGAACCCTCCTTGCTGGTCATCCCCGAATTCTCGAGGGCGAGGCGGGAACCTGAAACGGCATGTAAGTGTTAACCGGAAGGTCGTCGGGCGTCATCCGTGCGATCGAGGAATGCTTCCCGCGCTCGATCCGCCAGCCCTGCCTGGCGCACGAGATGCGCCATCTGCTGAGCAAGGAGCCGGAGGACATCTGGCGGGAGAGTCCAGGCCCGCTACCAGGCGACCTCGACGGCGACTTGGAGGCGTGTATCGCGTATTGGATTGATTGAGTCCGGACCCGGATCAGATCACGATAATGGGCGGCATCTTGCCCGGCGCTCATCTTGTGGTCGCTGGCGGCTGCCAGGGTTGACGCGCCTGTGGCACGGCTTGCATTAGGAGTGCGAGCGCGTTCCGCAGGGCCTCCTCGCCGGCTCTTTCGCCCTTGTAGTGGCCGAGGCGCACGACGACGAGGTCGTGCGTCGGAATGATGAAGGTGTACTGGCCGCCGGCGCCGGCCATGTAGAAGGCGTCCTCGGGCACCGGCCAAACATGCGTGCGGTTCAGCCAGAAGAACCCGCCGTAGACCGGCTGAGACCATGCAGGCGCCGGCGTGCGCACGAAATCTACCCAACCTGCGGGCAGCAGCCGCTCGCCGTTCCACACACCGTCCTGCAGATAGAGCAGGCCCAATCGGGCCCAGTCGCGCCCCGGCCCCAGCTCGTAGCCGTTGAGCAGGAAGTTGCCGTACGGGTCGGTCTCCAGGACCATACGGCGGATGCCCAGCTTGTCGAACAGATGCCACTGCGGGTAGGAGAGGTATGCCTCGCCGCGCGCCACCACCGCCTTCTTGACGAGATAGTTGATCGTCAGCGGATCGGAATTGCGGTAGCGCCCGACCGTATTTGGCGGCCACTGCGGCGGCCGCGTGATGGCCCATCGATAGGCGTCGATCGCGCCCGTGTAGACGTAGAGATGATCGGGATAGCCCTGGGCTGGGTCGAAGTTCGGATCCTGCGGTGCCACAACACGTAGGCCGCTCGACCTGCGCAGCAAGTCGGCGATGCGGATGGCGCGCCGTGGATCGTCCGGGCGCCGCCATTCCTCCACTGGCGCCGGTTGCCACAGGTCGTACACGCCCTCCTGGATGAGCTGGCCCATCAACGTCGCCGTGATGCTCTTGCCCATGGACCAACCCGGCAGCCGCGTCCTGTAGTCGAGCCCCGGCTGGTACCCCTCGGCGATGAGGCGGCCCTTGTAGACCACCACGAAGGCCGCTGTAAGCGCCTCGGCCGGCTTGAACGCCGCATCGACGGCTGAGTCCAGCTTTGCGCGATCGATCTCCGCCGGTAGCGGCGCATCAGGCAACCGGTCGCCCATGGGCCAGAGAGCGTCAGGGGGGCTGTCCCTATTTTCGTCTTCGGAAATGGGGACAGCCCCTTTTTGACTCGCGACCCGAACCGGCGTGAAGTACACGTTTTCCGCGCCGCGGGGCAGCGTGACGCAGCCCTGGTCGCCGAACAGCTTGGCACTACGCGTCACGCCGTTCGCCAGCGTCAGGCTGATTTCGTGCGCGACCTCATCCACGACCGTCTTCACGACCTTGCTGCGGCTTTCGCGCGGCGCCACGAAGAACCCGTCCTCATCCGCTGCGGTTTTGAGACCGCGCCCGGTGATGAAGATCGCTGAGCACAGGATCTTCGCGAACCCCGCCGTCTCATGCTCAAGCTGATTGCCCGGTGGGACTTGCCACGCGGTCGGCAGCTCCGGCGGCAACGTGGGTTGCTCCGCCGCGCAGATGGTGGCGGACAACACCAACGCGCCGGCGAGCGTCAGAGGACGGAGCCCAGTGCCGCGTGGCGCTGAGTTATTGACGGGAGAGCGTCCCATCTTTTGATGGACAGTTGCTCGAAAAAACCGCAGAAATTCCCGACGATGTGACGTTTGGGATGTGATATTTCGATTCATCCAGAGCGGGACTCCTCATATGACCGGCATCTCGAGCACTAGAGCGCGTTGACATTCACTTTGTCCAGATGAAGGCGCCGAGGATGGCGAGCACGGACATGAAGGCTGTCGGGGATTGCTCGCAGCGGGTGGCGATACGTCTGCAGTGCATGATCTTCCGGAAGAACCGTTCGACGAGGTTGCGTTCGCAGTAGAGCGCATGATCGCCGGTGACCTGTGGGGGATGTCTTTCGGGGCGGAATGACCGGCATGGCACCTTGACGTCCGATCGCGTCGCGAAAGGGTGCGGCGATGCTCTCCTCGAGCCGTTCGGTGAATATCCTCCTTGGCTAGACCGGTCGTGCGCATCGAAAACGGCGGACCATGAATTTGATCTCTACGGTACGGTCGTGCGCCGGCAAATCGATCAGCGACCGCTGGTACCGATTATGGAGCCGGCTCGAGGCACGGCCGCAAGACGGGCAAAATGACGTCTTCGAGGGCGATTGCGCGACGGCGATGATCTTGTCAAATCCGATCTCGATGCGTTCAACGCTGAGACCCGTCGGGGTCAGTGAAGGGCGGCGACGATATTGGCGCATCTTGCCGATTCTCCCAAAGGGTAGAACCAGTTATAGCTCCAGGCGCAACATCTACGCCCTGCACCAAGTTTGAGTCAGAGCCTCGATTGGACGCGAAAAGGGGGTCACGGGCGCAAGCGAATTGACGGTCTAGACTCGTGACGAAATTCCAGACGACGCCTTTGCTATACCTCGATCCGGAATTCTCGGCTATTCTCGCCGTCGGATTCATGGGCTATCTGTGAAATGTTAGTTTAGGGAGGTGGTTCAATGAGAAAAGTAATGGGACGGGCTAAGCTAGCGGCGGGGGCAATGGCAATCCTCGGTCTTCTTACGACGGGCGCAGTGGGCGGACCGGTAACTACAGACGATTTGCTCAACGCCGGCAAGAACAAGGGCGAGTGGATCTTGCATGGCCACGATTATCTCAATCAGCGCTTCAGTGCTCTCGATGAGATCACGGTGGAGAACGTT
>JBGPNG010000306.1:0-3672 GCA_041487395.1 Dongiaceae bacterium | reverse complement strand
GGTCGGTGCGGGGGAAGCAGGTGCTGCGGGAGAGGGCGTGGAGGCGGGGAGATCCATGGGCGGCGGACTATCAATCGTCATGCCCGTGCCTCGTCGCGGGCATGCACGTCTTTGTGCTGCGCGGTAAGAAGTCGTGGTTGCCCGGGTCACGGCCTTCGGCCGGCCCGGGCAAGACGCAGAAGCGTGACCCGTTCAACGAATCCCCGCTTAGGCGACGCTGAGGCGCTGGCGAGCCACGATGTGGATGGCGGCCCTCATCTCCGGATCGCCCGACAGCAGGCTTTCGAAATCTCCGGCGTTGAGCGCCAGCAGGCGGCAGAACCCGAGTGCCGTCACGTCGGCGGTGCGCGGCCGGCGGGCAAGCAGCGCGATCTCGCCGAAGAAATCGCCGCTGCCAAGCCGGACCTCGGAATCGCCCAGGGCCACCGCGACGGCACCCGACGCGATGAAATACATGGCATCGCCCCGTTCGCCCTTGGTGACGATCCGCTCGCCGGGCAGCACCAGGCGCGAACCCAACAACCGCGCGATGGCCGCCCGGCGCTCGGGCGCCAGATCGGCGAACAGCGGTACCTTCGCGATCAGCGCTTCGGGATTCAGCGCCACGTCCAGACTCGGCCGGCGATCCAGCTGCCGGCGGCGGCCCGCGAGGCGCCGATCGAGATCGTTGAAAATCTCCTGGCTCACCACCGATTCGTCGAGCAAAGCGCGATAGGCATCCTCCTCCAGACGCAGCGATACCCGGCCGAGGTAGCGTTCCTCCAACATCTCGGCATAGTCCGGATATTGCAGGCGCAATGCGGCCAAAGCCTGCTCGACGGCGGCCGCGCGCCGGCCCAACACATCGGAAAGAGTGACGGCGGTGCCGGCACCCAGGATCGGCTTCAGCCGCTGGTCGACGAAATCGGCCAGGTCGATCAGCATCATATGTTCCAGCAGCAGGCGTTCGAAGCGCTCCGCCAATACCCCGGCAAGGGGCCGTTCGATGCCGAAGCGATGGTGAAGCGCCAGAGCCAGGCGGAAGCTGCGGGGAAAGCCGAGGGCCGCGGCCGCGGCGCGCTGGTATTCGGCACTGCCGCCCGTCTTTGCGGCATCGCCCAGGGAGGCGGCCCCGGCGATGAGCGCGTCGGCCACGCTGCGCGGCAGGAGACCGGCCTCCAGCTTGTCGAGGGCGAGTTCGCCCTCATGGGTCGCCAGAATGCGAAGCCCGACATAGACCAGATCCTCCGCGCCCAGCCCTTCGGCCAAATGGCCCTGGGCCTCGACGGCCGCGATGCGCCGATCGTATTCCTCTGCCATCCGAGCGGTGGGCTTGTACCCCAATTTGTCGGTCGCCGCCACGCCCGCGAGCTTCGTCTTGATTCCCCCCAGCGCCAAGATAAGCGCCCGGTCGCGCAGTGCCTGCTCGGCCGGCGCCAGCCGGTCGAGGCCGAGTATGCGGATCAGGGGGCGAAGGCTGATGCCGTTGACGAGCAACGTGAAAAGAACGAAGCCGGTGGTCAGCACCGCCACGACATGACGCAGTTCCGCCGGCAGCCCGTCGTTCTCGGCGACGGCAAGACCAAGGGCGAGCGAGACAGCACCGCGCAAACCGCCCCACAGGATGACGACGCCGTAGGCGGGGTCGATCCGCTCCGCCAGGCGGGCAAAACTCAGCAGCGGAAACAGGCCGAAGACGACGACGAAGCGGGCGGCCAGCGTGGCGACGATGAGAACGCCCAGCATCATCGCGTCGCGCCAACCGACGGTGCCGATCAGGCGGGGAACCAGCATGGCAGCCAGCAGGAAGATCAGGGAATTGGCCCAAAAGCCGAGCTGCTGCCAGATATTCTCCAGCCGATGCCAGGTCATCGGGGTAAATCGCGTGCGCCCGACGGCGCTCAAGGTGAGGGCAGCCACGACCACGGCGACGACGCCGGGGACCATGAGATAATGTTGGGCGAAGATGTAGACGAGATAGGCGAGTGCCACGGTCAGCGTGATTTCCGCCTGGGGCAGGCCGCGCAGCGGCCGGGCGATCGCGCAAGTCCCCCGCGCGGCGAGATAGCCGAAGAGGGCACCGCCGAGGAAATCGCGCAGGAACACGAGAACGGCCTGGCCCGGCCCGCCGCCATGCTCGCCCATCAGCAATTCGATCAGCAGGCCATAGAGAGCGATCGCGGCGGCATCGTTGAAGAGGCTCTCGCCCTCGACCAGCAGGCTAAGCCGCTTGGGCGCGCCGAGATCGCGAAAGATACCGACTACGGCGACCGGATCGGTGGTGGCGACGATCGAGCCCAGCAGCAGGGCCGCAGCCAGCGACAGACCGAAGCTTCTGGCGAGACTGAGCCCGACGCAGAAGGCGCAGAGGATCACGGCTACGACCGCCATCAGCAGGATCGGGGCCACATCCTCCATCAACTGCCGGATGTCGATGGCAAGGGCGGTTTCGAACAGCAGGGTCGGCAGGAAGATGGCGAGAAAGGCATCCGCCGGGATGGCGAAGCCCCGCAGCGCATGCAGGAAATCGCCCAACGGCCCCATGCCTTCGACGTTGCGGGTGGCGACGATGAGGGCGCCGAGGCTGAGGCCGACGACGGCCAGCAGCACGGTATAGGGAAGATTTATCCGGCGCGCGAGCGCCGGCAAAAATCCGACGAGCGTCAGCAGCCCGACGATGCCGAAGACATTGACGACGACACCGGCCACCGCCCGTCAGCCGTTAGGCTCTATCGACGGCTCAAAAGCCGCCGTCGCAAACGCCGCAGCCTCGCGATCCCGCGCTCGGCTCGTGGTCGCCGCCTTCGTCGCCGCCACCGCCCGGTCCACCGCCATCGGTGGTGCCGTCGGTCGGCACGTTGCCCAGCGCCACGGCCTTGACGCCGTTGCAGGCGGTGCTGATCTGGACCGCTTCGCCGGGTCCGACCAGGCGGGTTTCGTTGCTGTTGCCGCAGGGATGCACTTCCACATGGCCGCTCTTCACTTCGACGATGGTGCCGTCGCTGTTCACGACCAGCTTGAAGTTGGTCCCGCGGATCGTCAGCGTCGCCGTCGGCGTGGTCAGTTTGACATTGTCCTTGTTCTTGATGTCGCCGGTGACGAAACGGAAAATTCCCTTGGTGAATTTGATCGCCGCATCGCCTGTCCGGCTCTGCGGATCGTAGACGAAGCGATCGAGCACGACGGTCGAACTGCTGCCGACCCGCAGCAGCGTGTTGTCATGGAATTGCAGCACCGTGCCGCCGGCATCGGGCGTCGTCACGGTCTCGCCGGAATAGACATCGTTGGCGTAATAGAGAGCTGCCGGGGGGGATCCCGCCGGCGCGCCGGTCGCGCCCTTGTATTCCTTCAGGGAAACCCCGCCGATGCGGCTTTCGGCAAAGGCGTTCGATCCGGCGATCGCCACGGCTAGGGCCGCGCAAATCGGAATAAGGCGCAATAGAGAAGACATGGAAGCGACCTTTCTATTCTTGAGGGTCGAAATTGCGGTGAACCCGCCCCAAGATAGGCGGAAATCCTTAGGTTTTGAAGAGTCTCGCCAAATCGCGGCCGTGGCAAGAAAAAGAACGATCTTCGGGCAGCTAGTGCACCGACTCTAACGCTTGCATCCCGGGCTGGACAGCGGCGATCGAGTGGGCCGCCGGCAAGGCAATGAACGGGCTGACGCTGGCCGCTCAGGTCGCGGGCGTGGCG
>JBGPNG010000305.1:0-3677 GCA_041487395.1 Dongiaceae bacterium | reverse complement strand
CCGACGTCCGGCGCGTTCATGCCGCTGTTCTGGAGGTTCTGGCCACGATCGGCATGGCGGACGCCACCCCGGCGCTGCTCGAGCCCGCTCGCGAACGCGGCGGCACGATCACGGAATCGGGGCGCCTTTGCTTCTCGCCCACGCTGATCGAAGACGTGCTGGCAAGCGCGCCCAGAGAGTTCAGCATGTATAGCCGCGACGGCGGGAACGATGTCCGTGTCGGCGGCCACAGGGTCTATTTTGCCACCAGCGGCGAGGCTATTTCGGTGTTCGAGCCGGCGACGCGCAGCTACCGCCGGTCCAAATTGCTCGACATTTACGACTGCGCGCGGCTCTGCGACACCCTGGACAATATCCATCAATTCGGCCAGCCCTGTGTGGCAACCGACATCGAGAACCAGCTCGAGCGCGATCTCAGCATCGCATACGCGCTTGCCGCCGGAACGCGCAAGACCAGCGGCATGTCCATCAGCTGCGCCGAAAACCTCAAGGCCGTGGTGGCACTCTACGATTTGATTCTCGGCGGCGAGGGGCGCTTCATCAAGCGGCCCTTCTGCTCGATCGGCGGGTGCTGCCCTGTGGTGTCGCCGCTGCGCTTTGCCAAGGACAGCCTCGACGTGCTCATGGAGACCAGCCGGCTCGGCCTGGTCGGCGACGTGGCGATCGCCGGGCAAGCCGGGGCGACGGCACCCGTCACGCTGGCGGGCACGCTTGTGCAATCCCTGGCCGAGACGATCGCCTGCCTCATGGTCGTCAATCTTGTGCGCCCGGGTTGCCCCATGATGTTCGGCGCCTGGCCCCTCGTTTCCGATCTGCGCACCGGTTCCTTCACCGCCGGCAGCGGCGAACAGGCTCTATTGATGGCCGCGGTCGCCCAAATGGCGAACTTCTATAACCTGCCGGGCAGCGTGGCAGCGGGCATGACCGACGCCAAGCTGCCGGACAATCAGGCGGGATTCGAAAAAGGCGTCACCACGACGATCGTGGCGCTCGCCGGCGGCAATTTCGTCAGCGAATCCGCCGGCATGCTCGCTAGCCTCATCGGCGTGTCATACGAAGCGCTGGTCATCGACAACGACATGCTCGGCCTGGTGCAGCGGACGCTGCGCGGCATCGAGGTTTCGGACGAGACCCTGTCGGTCGACGTCATGCGTGAGGTGACCGAAGGTGCCGGCCATTATCTCGGCCATGCGGAAACGCTTGAGAAGATGGAGAGCGAATATCTCTACCCGAGAATCGCCGACCGCCGGAGCCCCGACAGCTGGCGCGAAGCAGGGGTCAAGGACATCCATGAGGCGGCCCGTTTGCGGGTCCAGGAGACCCTATCGCGGCACTATCCCACATACATCGACGCCAAGACCGATGCTGAAATCCGCGCCCGCTTCCCAATTCGCTTGCGACAAGAAGACATGCGGCCGGGAAACGGGCGGTGGTGATATCGCAGAAGTGCAATCGTCCTGCGCCTGTTGCAGGGCAAGGGCAATCCGCTGATCGATGAACCTCGATCTCTTCATCGGCTACGCCTCCTTCCCCAGGGTCATCCATAACTGGAATACTCTCTCAAGCCGGTCCAGGGTTCACGGAGGAGATCAGTGGCGCGAGATTCATTTTTGTGATCAGCACGCATTCGATCGCAAAGGCGACGAACGGGTCGGCTCCCACATTTTCCCGAGCCGCGGTGTCGCCGGGATCATGGCAGTCATCGAGGGCAGCGGGCACGGCCGGATCAAGGCTCGCAGCCGCGCCGGATTCCCCGCTCGGCTCGACTGCCATCGAACAGCACAAGCGAACTTGAACCGGGCCATGCCGCCAGCTACAAGCCCGTTCGGCCGCTCTTCAGAAGGGTCTCACGGAGCGGTTGAGATCCTGCTGTCAAGTCTCTCCGCGTTAGGACGATCATGTCTTATCTGATTCTCGCCCTCGCCGCAGTCGCGACCTATTTTGCCGCCGATTGGATCGTAGACCGGATCGAGCGGCTGAGGAAGTCGAGGCTCACTGATCGGACCGCCCTGTTCTTCGGGATCTATTTTGGATTGCTGCTGGCCGCCTTCTACCTGATTCACCGACTCCGCGGCGAGTAAAATAGTTTTTCTATTATGGCCGCATCGGTCGGTTATTGATCTATATCAACGCACCCGTTGCGCTTATCGCCATTCTAATTCCCTAGAGTCTGTATAGCCGCAGTCGCTGATACGCGTCGCAACCGGGGGGATGGCCATGGCAGCGCAAGGAACCGGGTCGGCAGCTGGCAAAGGGGCGGAAGGCGGCGGCGAACCGCCCGAACGCATACCCGTGATGCAGCAGGTATTGGACAATCCTTTCCTGCTCTTATTTCTGGGCGTGGCATCGCCCGCCATCCTCTACCTGATCTGGGGAATCATGGAGATCACCCAGATCCCCATCGGCAAATAGGGGGTGAATGGCCATGGCAGTCCATCCTCCCGAAAACCGCCTATGGTGGAAGGAGCCCATCGCCCGCGTCGAGCTGGCGTGGATCGCTATCGGCTTCGTCTGGGGCTTGGTGATGTTCTCCATGATGATTTACTGGCACATCGCCGGGAAGCAGAACCTTTCCAACGAGGCGTACCGCGTCAACCCTGATGTCTATGCGGCCCGCGCCCAGGGAATGGTCGACAAATTCAAGGTTCGAGAGGAGGGCAACACCGGGGTGCCGGTGGTTCATCCGCCCGCGGGCAGCGATGTCTACCTGGTCGCCAGAATGTGGGAATGGTGGCCGGTTCTCGAGCTCGAGAAGAATCAGAGTTATCGCCTCCACCTGTCATCTTTGGATCTGCAGCACGGGTTCTCGCTTCAGCCGGTCAATATCAACATACAGGTCCACCCCGGCTACGAGCAGGTCATTACGATCCAGCCCGACGTCGCCGGAGACTATGCGATCGTCTGCAACGAATTCTGCGGCATAGGCCACCATGGGATGGCGGGGCGAATCCACGTCGTTGAAAAGTGAGCCACCGGAGGCCGTTCAATGAGCCAGAGCGCTGAGAGCCAGAACGTTGACTTCCGGATTTGCCCGCAGACCGGTCTGCGTGTATTTTTTTCGGCAGAGCGCCTAATCAAGGCCAATGCCGTTGCCGGCGTGCTTGCGCTTGCCTTTGGCGGCGTGTTGGGCCTGCTGGTCGCGCTAACGCGCTGGCCCGCGGTTCACCTATTGCCGGCCGAGTGGTTCTACATCGTACTGACGGCGCACGGGATCAACGTGCTCCTGTTCTGGATCATCTTTTTCGAAATTGCCCTGCTTTACTTTACTTCGGCAGTTCTACTGAACTGCCGTCTTGCCACCCCGCGGATCGGCTGGTTGGCCTTCGCCCTGATGGCGATCGGCGCCGTGGTTGCGAACGTGGCGGTGTTCCAAGGGGAATCCACCGTCATGTTTACATCCTACGTGCCGATGAAGGCGGCGCCTCACTTCTACTTGGGCCTGATCCTGTTCGCGGTCGGCGCGCTGCTCGGTGTCTTCATATTCTTCGGCACGCTCGTCATCGCCAAGGGAGAGCGCACCTACGAAGGTTCGGTTCCGCTCGTCACCTTTGGAGCGCTAACTGCCGCCATCATCGCCGTATTCACCCTGGTATCGGGCGCCATCATCCTGATCCCGACCTTTCTTTGGTCGATCGGGCTCATCAGCCACATCGACTCGCTGATGTACAAATTGATCT
>JBGPNG010000304.1:0-3680 GCA_041487395.1 Dongiaceae bacterium | reverse complement strand
GAATTCAGCCACAATCCCTTTTCCATGCCCCAGGGCGGCTTGGAAGCGCTGGAAACGCGCGACCCGCTGACTGTCAAGGCCTTCCAATACGATATCGTATGCAACGGGATCGAGCTTTCGAGCGGCGCCATTCGAAATCATCTGCCCGAGATCATGTACAAGGCCTTCGCCATCGCCGGCTACGGCCAGGCCGAAGTCGAGAGCCGCTTCGGGGGCATGCTGAGCGCGCTTAAATTCGGCGCGCCGCCGCATGGCGGCTCGGCGCCGGGCATCGACCGCATCGTGATGTTGCTGGCCAATGAGCGCAACATCCGCGAAGTCGTCGCCTTCCCGATGAATCAGCAGGCGATGGATCTGATGATGCAGGCGCCGGCCAGCGTGCCGCCGGAGCGGTTGAAGGAGCTGCACATCCGGCTCGATCTGCCGCCGGCGAAGAAGTAGCGGGCATCCCGCTGGGATCGGAACATTTTTGCAGTCTCATCCTTCGACAGGCTCGAGATGAGGCGAAAACAAAAACCTCATGGCGAGTCTGTCGACCCATGAGGGCGAATCGACCCTCCTCCATCCCACAAGCCGCGTTGCCAAACCCGGCGGCTGCTTCTAGAGTCGATCATCCCGAAACCGCCGAAGGAATGGATTTTGTCGCGACCGGCCGATGATGGGTTCAGCCTGCCTGCCGCTTGGGGGCCGCACAGCCGTTGCTGGCTCGCTTGGCCGACGCGCGCGGAGACCTGGGGCGAGCATCTCGATGCGGCGCGCGAGGCCTATTCGGAGGTCGCCAACGCGATCGCGCGTTTCGAGCCGGTGACCTTCATTGCCAAGCCGAAGAACGTCGCCGAGGTTTCGCTGACCACCGGGACCGGCGTGGCGACGCTGTCGCTGCCCCATGACGATTCCTTCCTCTATGACATGGGCCCGAGCTTCGTGACCGACGGCAAAGGCAGCGTCGCCGGCGTCACATGGCTGTGGAACGCCTGGGGCAATCGCTATGCCGATCGCGAGCGCGACGAGGCGGTGGCCGAAAAACTTCTCGAACATCTGGGCCTCAGGCGCTACGCCGCGCCGATGGTGCTGGAGGGCGGGGCGATCGAGGGCGATGGCGAGGGCACGCTGATTGCCTCGGAGCTTGTCCTGCTGAACCCCAACCGCAATCCCAATCTGGGCCGCGCGGAGGTCGAGCGCCTGCTGACGGAAAATCTCGGCAGCCGCAAGATCGTCTGGCTTGCCGGCGGCTTGGCCGGCGATCCGGCGGGCGGGCATGTGGCGAATGTTGCCTGTTTCGTCAAGCCCGGCACCGTGCTGGCGCTGACGAGCGGCGACAGCGCCGACGTGAATCATGCCGCCTTGCAGGACAATATCGCCCGGTTGAAGGCGGCGAGCGACGCCAAGGGGCGTAGCCTCGAGGTCGTCGAAATCGAACAGCCGCGCTCACGCCAGACCGAGGGCGGGCGCCGGCTGCCGCTTTCCTATACCAGCCTCTATTTCGCCAATGGCGCGGCCATCGTGCCGGCATTCGAGGATCCCCAAGATAGTCGCGCCTTCGAACTCTATGGCAAGCTGTTCGCCGGCCGCGAGGTCGTCCAGCTGCCGGCGCGCGAGCTTGCCTTCGGCGGGTCGGGCCTGCGCGCCATCGCTTTGGGTCAACCAGCGGGCCAACCGGGGAGTTGATCGCTTAGGCCGCCTATCGATTGGCGCGACTGCGCTGAGCCGCGTTTCAGCGCACAAGCGAAATAGCAAAGAGCTAGGCGACGCGGCTCGGCAATGTCCGGCCAGCGAAGAAGGCGTCGAGATTGTCCAGCGCCTTGAAGCCCATGGCGTTGCGGGTTTCGGTGGTGGCACTGCCCAGATGGGGCAGCAGGAAGGCATTCTTGATCGGCCGATAGGCGGGATTGATGTTCGGCTCGCCGGTATAGACGTCGAGCCCGGCAGCCGCCAGCTTTCCCGAATTCAATGCGGCGATCAGCGCGGCGTCATCCACCAGCGGCCCGCGCGCCGTGTTGACGACGATGGCGCCGTCCGGCAGCAAGGCGATGCGTGTCGCATCGAGGAACCTGTTGGTCTCCGGTGAGGATGGCGCATTGATCGATAAGAAGTCGCAATGAGGCAGCATGTCCTCGGCCTTGGCGTGGAACACCGCACCTTGCTCTAGATCGGCCGGGAGGCGCGAGCGGTTGTGGTAGTGAATCTTCATGTCGAAAGCACGCGCCCGCTTGGCTACGGCCTGGCCGATGCGGCCCATGCCATAGATGCCGAGGCGCTTGCCGGTCATATGGACGCCCAGCATCCCTGTCGGGGCCCACGCGCCCCATCTACCCTCGCGCAACGTCCGCTCGCCCGCATAGGCGCCCCGGGCCGCCCCCAGCATCAGCAGCAGCGCGATATCCGCGGTGGCGTCGGTCAGGACATCCGGCGTGTTGCCGACGACGATGCCGCGCGCCTTGCAGGCGTCGACGTCGATATGTTCGTAGCCGACCGAGAAGGTGGCGATCACGCGGATGCTGGCCGGCAAGCGCGCGACGACGTCGGCGGTCAGCTTGTCGGTCGGGCAGGGCAGCAGGGCGTCGCAGCCCTCGGCTGCGGCAACGATGTCGTCGGCGCTGTAGAGCTTGTCGCTCGGGTTCAGCATCGGCTGATAGTCGCGCATCAGCCTGGTCTCGACGGCGGCGGGCAGCTTGCGAGTGACGAAGACACGGGGCTTGGACGACATCGGCGGCTTCCAATTCTCAAAAGCGTTGCGACTTTCGCGCGCGGGCAGGACGTGACATAGTCCGGCCGTTTGAAAACCGGCGGAACGTAAAGGCGGAACATGCGTTTTGCAAGCTTCCTGCTGTCGCTGCTGCTGCTGGCGCCGACGCTGGCTTTCGGCGTCGAGCTTGCCTCCCATCGCGCCATCTACGACATGAAACTCTCGCATAGCCAGAACGGGGGCAAGGTGACGGACGTGCGCGGGACGATGACCTATGAATGGGTCGATGCTTGCGATGGCTGGACGACCGCGCAGAAATCCCAAATGAAGTTCTTCTATGAGGATGGACGGACGGTCGGCCTCGGCTGGACGCTGAGTTCATGGGAATCGAAGGACGGATTGCGCTACCGTTTCTTCGTGCGCAATTTCGCTGACGGCAAGGCGACGACCGAGTTCAAGGGCGAGGCGAAGCTCGACGGCCCGGGCAAGGCTGGCGTGGCCTTGTTCACCATGCCCAAGAATCTAAAGCTGGTGCTGCCGGCCGGAACGCTGTTCCCCACGGCTCATACCATCTCGCTTCTCAATCATCTCAAGGCGGGTGATCGCCTGCTCTATGCCACCGTTTTCGACGGCACCGACGATAAGGGGCTGTTCGACATCAGCGCGGTTCTTGCCGGAACGCCCTCGCCCGACGCCGCGGTCGCCAGGCTTTCGCCGTTGCTGGTCCATGGGCCGGTCTATCGCGTCGGGCTTGCCTTCTTCGCGCCCACGGACAATCAGTCGACGCCGGAGCATGAACAGACGCTGACCGTCTACGGCAACGGTATCGTCGGCGGCCTGGAGCTGGACTATGGCGGTTTCAGCGTCGGTGCGGTTTTGACGAAGCTGGAGGGCTTGCCGGCGCCGGGCTGCTGATCAGGCCGCGCCCCTTGCGGATCGCGCCGCTGCCAAGCTTGGCGCGCAGCTCATCCATAACGCGCTCCACCGCCGCCTG
>JBGPNG010000303.1:0-3687 GCA_041487395.1 Dongiaceae bacterium | reverse complement strand
TTTCGCGACGCAGCCGAGGCGGCCGAACCGGGGCAACCACGCTTGCGGGCATTGCTGGGATTGGCCCATGGGCTCTCCGTGCTTGATCGCCTCGACGAAGCGGCAGCATTGCTCGACCGGGCGGAGCCGGAAGCCAAGGCCCATGGCCTCGGGGTCGAGCAATCGCGCCTGCACAGCCTGCGCGGCAACATCCATTTCCCGCGTGGCGAAATCGCCCAATGCGTTGCCGAGCACAGCGAAGCGCTGAAATTGGCGGAGGCGGCGGGTGCGATGGAAGAGCAGGCCCGCGCGCTGGGCGGCCTGGCCGATGCGAATTACATGGGCGGCCTGTTCCGCACCGCGGGCCGGATGTTCGCACGCTGTGTGGAGCTGAGCGCATCACAGGGCTTCCGTCGCATCGAAGCGGCGAATCTGTCCATGTCGGGATTGCTGTCGATGCTGGATTTGAATTTTGCCGCGGCGTTGCAGCAGACGAAACGCGCCATCGTTCTGGCCGAGCAGATCGGACATCGCCGGGCGGCGATGATCGGCCATCACGGCCTCCACTTTATCCACTTCGAGATGGGTCAGCCCGCGCAGGCGCTTGAAGCGGGGGCTGCCGGGCTCGACATCGCTCGTTCGCTCGGCGCGCGCCGTTTCATCGGCGAGGGGCTGATAATGAAGGCGCTCACCGAATATGCCGCCGGCGAAGCCCGCGCCATCGAAACGATCCGGGCCGCTAATGACGTCGCCCGGGAGCAGCCGGCCTATATGCTGCCGTTCGCTCTGGCGGCCACGGCGATGATCACGCGCGATCCCGACGAGCGCGCGGCGGTACTGGCCGAGGGGCAGGCGGTCCTCGCCGCCGGGGCGGTCAGTCACAATTTTATTTTCTTCAATCGCTTCGCGATCGAGGCCTGCATGATCGTCCGGGACTGGGCGGGGGTCGAAGGCTACGCCGCGGCCCTCGAACAGAGCATGGCCAGGGAACCTCTTCCCTTGACGGATTTGCTCGTCGCCCGCGCCGGCGCCTTGGCTGCGGCCGGTCGTGGCCGGAAAGACGAGGCAGATCTCAGACGGCTCATAACCGAAGCGAAAGTCCTAGGCTGGCAGGCAGTGCTCCCCGCGCTCGAGGCCGCCCTCGCCGGGATTTGAACTTCAGCGCGGCGCGACGCGGCGGAAAGTTTCCGGATAGTCCATCACCAACCCGCCGGCGTCGTCCAGGGTCAGGCGCAGATGCTCCAAACCCTGGCCATCCCAAGGACCCCTGAAGACCGAGCCCTCGCGGCTCATGGCAGAAGCACGGTGGATCCGGTCGTCCTGCGCGCCTCCAGATCGCGATGAGCCCGGGCGGCCTCATTCAGGGGATAGGTCTGGCGCACCTCGATCTTGACGGCGCCCTTGCCGACCACGTCGAACAAGGCGTTGGCGGATTCGAGAAGTTCCGCGCGGGTGGCGGTGTAGTGAATCAGCGAGGGCCGGGTCAGGAAGAGCGAGCCCTTGGCCGCCAGAATGCCCGGCTCGAACGCCGGAACGGGACCCGAGGCATTGCCGAAGCTGACCAGCATGCCGCGCGGCGAAAGGCTGTCGAGGGAACCTTGGAACGTGTCCTTGCCCACGCCGTCATAGACCACGGGAACGCCCTTGCCCCCGGTGATCTCGCGCACCCGCTTGGCCACGTCCTCCTTGCGATAGTCGATGACATGGGCGCAGCCGTGGGATTTGGCCAGCGCCATCTTCTCCGGTCCGCCGGCTCGCCCACCTCGACTTCTTCCCAACGCAATTTGTCGGGTCCGCCGGTTTCGTGAATGCGGATGGCATGGCAGCGCATGACGACCTCCGAGCAATGTGGTGGTAAAATGAACTAAAGCGGCAACAGCACGCCCTCAAGGGCGAGCAGGGCAACCTTGCTTTCGACGCCCGCCCCGCCGCTGTACCCTACCATCGCCCCGTCGGCGCCCACGACCCGGTGGCAGGGAATGATGATGGGGATGGGGTTGCGCCCGCAGGCCGTGCCCACGTCCCGCGCTGTGCCGCCGAGAGCCGTGGCGATCTCGCCATAGGTCCTGGTCCGGCCATAGGGGATTTCTTGCATCGCCTGCCAGACCTGCTTGTCGAAATCGGTGCCGGCGGGCGCCAGGCGCAATTCGAAATTCTTCAGGCCGCAGAAAAAATAGCCGTCGAGCTGCGCCTTGGCGGCCGCCAGCAGTGGCGTCTCGCTCTCCTGCTTGGCCTTGCCCCAGCGGATCGCCACAAGGGCACCGTCGCGTTCCACCAAGGTCAGCGGACCCACGGGGGACGCAACGCTCGTTTCGGCGGTTCGCACCTTGCCGGATTGCGCCCGGGGTTCAACCATGGACCAACGCCTTGCCGAGGCCGGCGGGATCGGTGATGGGGAGCGAACAGGTCATGCCACGACAGATATAGGCAGTCGCCAGGCCTTTTGCCGGTCTCTTTCCCATTTGGCCTTTGCCATATGCCGGGTGGCCTTCGGGCAGGCTTTCGTCGGGCGCGATCACATTCAGCACCAGATCGGGCAGCGATTGCGCATGGACGGCCTTCAGCAGCTCTTGCGTATCCGCGGCGGCACGCGATCCGACGATGACGACCTGAAGCGCGTTGTGCAGAAACTCGTTGGCATTGAGGAAGCTGGCGAGGGGAAAAAAGTTACGGGCGATCTCGCCTGCGAAGGCGCCGGCGAGCGCCTCGGCGCGATCGCGATAGGCTGATTTGCCGGTGAGATAGAAAAGCCGCGCCAGCACTTCCACCATCACCGCATTGCCGGAGGGCGTGGCGTGATCGATGGCGCTCTTGTTGCGCAAGATGACGTCGGCGGTGTCGGCGGCAGTGAAGAAATATCCGCCGGCTGCCCTGTCCGCGTAATGGGCGTCGAGCAAGGCGACCCAGGATTCGGCGGCGGCGATATAGCGTGATTCGCCCGTTGCTTCGGCGAGCGCCAGAGCGGCGCGCGACATATGGGCATAATCGTCCAGCGTCGCCGGATGCCTTGCCCGGCCCTCGCGCCAGCTGTGGCGAAGGCGGCCCTCGACCGTCATCTCCCGGCGCACGAAGGCGAAGGCGGCGCGCGCGGCGTCCAGCCACGTCTTCTCGTTGAAAACAATCGAGACCTTCGCGAGAGCCGCGATCATCAGCCCGTTCCAATCGGCCAGCACCTTGTCGTCCCAGCCGGGGCGAATGCGCTTGGCGCGGCGCTTCAGCAGAACCGCGCGGGCGGCCGCGAGCCTGGCCTCGATCGGCCCGTCGGCCAGGCTGGGATCGGCGCTGCGGTTGAGGATCGTATGTCCTTCCCAATTGCCGCCGGGCATGACGTCGTAGTGGCGTTTGAAGAGGGCGGCCTCGGCACCCAGAGCCTCGTCGATCTCGGCTTCGCTCCAGACATAGAATTTGCCTTCCTCGCCTTCGCTGTCGGCATCGAGGGCGCTGGCAAATGCGCGGGTGCCGTCGGGGCCGGGGGCCGCCTGCATCTCGCGCAACAGCCAGCCGACGGTCTCGCGAACGCGCTGTTCGTAAAGCGCTTCGCCGTTGTCCCGCCAGGCGTGGGCCAGCATCTCGAGCAGGCTGGCGTTGTCGTAAAGCATCTTCTCGAAATGGGGCACCAGCCACTCGGCATCCGTGGCATAGCGGGCGAAGCCGCCGCCTAGATGATCGTAGATGCCGCCCTGGCTCATGCGCACCAGCGTCAGATGC
>JBGPNG010000302.1:0-3689 GCA_041487395.1 Dongiaceae bacterium | reverse complement strand
TCGCCGGTGCCGATGCGGAAATAGCGAATCTCCTGGGCAAGCACGCGGGCGGGCCTCATCAAGGCAGCCGCCATCGCGCTTAACCCGGTGCGGAGCATCCAGCGCCGAGAAAAGCGGTTCGTCAGCCCCGGAAATCCTCCGCGCCCGCGCAACGCCCGCCACCTGTACCGAAACGCAATTGAAGGAGAATAGGCAGTGCGCCCGGCCGACGCCAGAGGCACGCACGGAAATTTGCTTGGGCCAGTTCGCTTAGAGTGCCAGGCTCGCTAGCGGCCATTGAGCGTCTAGTTGAAACGGCGCAAGGTCAGAACGGCATTGAGGCCACCGAAGGCGAAGGAATTCGAGATCGCCACCCCGATTTTATGCTCGCGCGCCTTGTTCGGCAGATAGTCCAGGTCGCATTCCGGGTCGGGCTCGGTGAAATTTGCCGTCGGCGCCAGGATTCCCGTCTCGAAGGCTTTGACCACCGCGATCAGTTCCAAAGCCCCCGAGGCCCCCAGGGAGTGGCCCAGCATGGATTTGGACGACGAAACCGCCAGCGCGCGGGCGTGCGCGCCGAAGACGCGGTGCAGAGCATCCGTTTCCATGCGGTCGTTGGCGGGGGTGCCCGTGCCATGGGCGTTGACGTAATCGACTTCCTCCGGATTCACCCCTGCATCGCTGAGCGCGAGCGACATGGCCCGGGCGGCACCAGCCGGATCGGGCAGCACGATATCGCCGGCGTCCGAACTCATCCCCGCGCCCGCGAGTTCGGCGAAGATGGTGGCGCCGCGGCGCTGGGCATGTTCCAGGGATTCGAGAACGAACATGGCAGCACCTTCGCCCAACACCATCCCGCGCCGGTCCTTGCTGAACGGCCGGCAGGTATCCGTCGCCATGACGCGCAAGGCCTCCCAGATCTTGTAGCCGCCAAAGGAAAGCGGCGCTTCCGTGCCGCCGGCCAACATTGCGTCCGCCTGACCTTGCCGGATCGTGCCCAATGCCTGGGCGATGGCGTGATTGGCGGAGGCGCAAGCGCTGGAGACCGAGAAAGAGGGGCCATGAAAGCCGTATTGAATGGCAATCTGACTGCAGGGCGCGCTTGTCATGAGGCGCGGGACGGTAAGCGGATGGGCGCGCGTCATCCCCTCCAGGAACATGCGCCGATAGCCGTCCTCGATGGTGTTCATTCCCATGGCGCCGGAACCGACGACGACACCGATCCGTGCCGAGTTCTCGGCGCTGGCGCGAAGACCGCTGATCTCGATGGCTTCCTTGGCGGCCACCAGAGCGAACTGCGAGAAACGATCCAGCAGCGGCAATCGTTTGGGATCGAGATGGGCGGCGGGATCGAAGTCGCGTACTTCGCCCGCGATCTTCACGATCAAGGGTTCGCTCGGCACGTTGACGATCGGCCCGATGCCCGTCCGGCCAGCGGCTAGGCCGGCCCAGGTCTCGGCCGCCGTGTGGCCGAGCGGCGAGATGGCGCCGTAGCCTGTGATGACGACGCGTCTAGTCATGGAACGGTGCGGCGATCTCAGGCCGCGGGCTTGTTCTGCGCCACCAGCTTTTCGACGCAGGTTACCAGACCGGCAACGCTGTTCACATCGAAGCCGGGGTCGTTATAGGGGATGGAGATGTTGAATTTGTCCTCGATGGCGAAAACGATCTGCACCACATCGAGCGACGGGATTTCCAAATCCTTCAGCGTCGATTCCGGCTTGATCTTCTCGCGGTCGATCGACCCTTCTTTGGAGATGATGTCGATAATGTTCGTTTCGATGTCTGACATGACCCCTCGAATGCTCTATTTCTTGTCGCTCGACGCGCCTTGGCCGGTGCCCCGTTCCACGCCGAGGCGGGCCTTCAGCGACGCGACGTCGGCATAAAGATTCTTCAATCGATGCAAGTGACGCATTTGCTCCCAAAATTTCTCCCGCGACACCGCCGGCGTGCCGATAACCACCGCGCCGGCCCCTATCCGGGTCCCGGCGACCTTGGCGCCGGCCATGAGCACGGCGCCGTCTCCGACGCTTAGATGGTCGGAGATTCCGACGCCGGCCGCCATGATGACGCCGTTGCCGATCTGGCAGCTACCCGCAATTCCCACTTGGCCTGCGATCAAACAACCTCGACCGATCTGCGTGTTGTGCGCAATCATCACCAGGTTGTCAATCTTGGTCCCGCTGCCGATGGTCGTCGCCTCGATCGTGCCGCGGTCGACGCATGTATTGGCGCCGATTTCCACGTCGTCGCCCAGGATCACCGTGCCTAGAGAACTGATCCGCATGACGGCCGGCTGGCCTGGGGGCCGGCCGGGGGACGGGCCGGGGGACGGGAATGTGCCCAAATCCGGAATGGCGAAGCTGAACCCGTCCGCCCCGAGGCTCGCGTTGTGATGAAGGATCACCCGGTCGCCGATTTCGACGCGTTCGCCGATCCGCACGCCGGGGTGGATCAGCGCATCGGCGCCGATACGGGCACCGGCGCCGATGGTGACTTGCCCCAATATGATCGCACGGGGTCCCAACTGGGCGCCGGGGCCGATCTGGACGAAGGGACCGATGGATGTCGGCTTGGCCACGGTGGCGGTCGAATCGACCAGCGCCGTGGGATGGATCCCGGCGACGGCATGGAGCGGGCGGGCGAAGAGCCTGGTCAATCCCGCCAAGGCGTAGCGCGGATGATCCACATAGATCGTGGCCACGGTGCCCGGCTTGGCGGTCTGCCCGCGCAACATGACGGCGGTTTGCGCCCGGCTCTCGGCCAGGGCCGCTACCGAATTCTTCTCCATTGCCAAGGCCAGATCGTTAGGCCCGGCGGCCGCGGGATGATTGATCCCCTCGACAATGAAATCGCCATTGCCGATGAATTCGGCGCCGATGGCCTGCGCGACCTCGCTGAGACGCGGCACTAGCGACCGCGCCAAACCGGTGGGCGTTTTTCGGCGAAGGCGCGGGCCCCTTCGAAATAATCCTCGGACTGCCGCAGGCGGTCATAGGCTGCGATGCGACCGCTGCGCATGGCGCGATAGCCTTCTTCGATCGACATACCCTGGGTGGCCCCAACGACGGCTTTGATGGCGATGGCGGAGAGCGGTGCCGCGCCAAGCACCCGCTCGGCCAGGGCGCGCGCGCGCGGCATCACTTCGCCCGGGGCGGCAATCTCGTTTATCAAGCCGAAACCCAAAGCATCCGCGGCCGTAAGGCGTTTGCCAGTCAGCATCATTTCCATGGCAATCGCACGCGGCAGGCGTCGTGGCAAGCGCAAGATTCCACCGGCATCGGGGATCACCCCGATGGTGGCTTCGGGCAGGAAGAACTGGGCTCGATCGGATGCCACGATCAGATCGCAGGCCAGCGCCAGTTCGAACCCACCGCCGACCGCGAGCCCATTGACGGCGGCAATGACGGGCTTGTGCAGGTCAAAAAGCTCGGTCAGGCCCGCGAAGCCCCCTGGCCCATAGTCGCCCTCGCTGCCGCTGGCCGCGGCATCCTTCAAATCCCATCCGGCGGAAAAGAAGCGCTCGCCCGCCGCAGTTAGAATTGCCACGCGTGCTTCCGCCTCATCGCGAAAGGCGATGAAGGCCTCTTCCAGGGCCCGGCTCGTGGCCGCATCGATGGCATTCGCCTTGGGGCGATCGAGGGTGATTTCCCAGACGGCGGCGCGCCGTTCGATGCCGATGGGCTCGGTCATTAGCTCTCTCTCCT
>JBGPNG010000301.1:0-3699 GCA_041487395.1 Dongiaceae bacterium | reverse complement strand
CGCGATCCTTGGTCACGACATCGATCACATGCGGGCGGCCCTCGGTCAACGTGCCGGTCTTGTCGAACACGACGACCGAAACATCCTTGGCCAATTCGAGAGCGGCCGCGTCGCGCAGCAGAACGCCCTGGCGGGCGGCAATGCCCGTGCCGACGATGATGGCCGTGGGCGTGGCAAGGCCCAAGGCGCAGGGACATGCCACGACCAGGATCGAGACGGCGTTGATCAAGCCTGTCTGCCAATCGCCGGTGCCAATTGTCCAACCCAGGAAGACGCCCAGCGCCAGCACCAGGACCGCGGGCACGAAAACGGCGCTCACCCGATCCACCAGTTTCTCGATCGGCGCCTTGCTCGCCTGCGCGCTTTCGACCAGCGCGATGATGTGCGCGAGCGTCCCTTGATGGGCGGCCGAGGTCGCCCGCAGCCGGATGAGGCCATCGCCGTTCAGCGACCCGCCGATCACGTCGTCGCCGGGGCGCTTGGCCACGGGCAGGCTCTCGCCGGTCAGCAGCGATTCATCGGCCGCGCTCTCGCCTTCGATGACGGAACCGTCGGCGGGGAATCGCATGCCGGGCTTGACAGTGACGATGTCGCCGGCGCGCAGCAATTCGGCCCGCAATTCCTCGACCTTTCCGTCGCGTTCGATCAGCGCGGTCTCGGGCCGCAGCTTCATGAGCGAGCGGATCGATGAGGCGGCACTTCGCCGCGCGCGAGCTTCCAACAAGCGGCCGAGCAGCACCAGAGTGACGACGACCGCCGAAGCCTCGAAATAGAGATGGGGAATGCCGGTGGCGAGCTGATAGAGGCTGAAGGCAAAAGCGGCAGTGGTGCCAAGCGCCACCAGCAGATCCATGTTTCCATGCCGGGCCTTCAGGGCACGCCACGCGGCGGCGTAAAAGCGCCGACCGGCCCAGAACTGCACGGGTGCCGCCAGCGCCGCCTGCAGCCAACCAGGCAAGATATCGTGGAACCCGGCAAGCGATGCCGTCATCTGGGCAAGGAGAGGAAGGGTCAGCGCGCCAGCCACCACGAATTCCCGGAGATCGCGGCGCAGCAGGGCTGCAGCGGCCGACGCTTCGGCTGCCTCGCCTGCCCAATCTTTGGGTGCCGGTGCGGCGCGGTATCCTGCCGCCTCGACGGCAGCAAGAAGGGCCGCTATTGGCGCCGTGCCCGCGACCCGGGCGCGGCGGTTGGCCAGGTTGACCGATGCGCTCACCACGCCCGGCACGGCCCCAAGGGCATGTTCGACGCGCGCGACACAGCCCGCACAGGTCATGCCTTGCACGGAAAGATCGGCGGCCGGAGCGGGGGCGGTTGTGTCCATGGGCTCTATATGGACCTTCCAGACGTTGGAAGGTCAAAAGGATCGGAGTTTTTTTAGAGAAGGCGCGTTGCTTCCGTCGCTCGGAGCGACCTGTTATAAAGACCGCCGGTGCTCCACGCGCGTCGACGCCACGTCAGCTAAGGCCTTGAAAATGTTTGTCTTAATCGATAACTACGACAGCTTCACCTACAACCTCTACCACTTCCTGGGAGAGCTTGGCGCGGTGGTCGAAGTGCGCCGCAACGATCAGGTTTCCGCAACCGACGTAATGGCCATGGACCCCCAGGGCATAATTCTGTCGCCCGGACCTTGCGACCCGGATCGGGCCGGCATCTGTCTCGATCTGATCAAGGCGGCCGCCGGCAAACTCCCCGTTCTGGGGGTGTGTCTCGGCCATCAGGCGATCGGCCAGGCCTTCGGCGGCCGCGTGGTGCGCGGGCCGGTGCCCATGCATGGCAAGCTGTCGTCGATCCGGCACAGCGGGGAAGGATTGTTCGAGGACCTGCCCTCCCCCTTCTCGGCAACCCGCTATCACTCACTTACGATCGAAAAATCGAGCTTTCCCGGCCCTCTTGAAATCACCGCCGAAACGGAAGACGGCATCGTCATGGGCCTCGCCCATCGCAGCCTGCCCATCTTCGGCGTGCAGTTTCACCCGGAGAGCATCGCCTCCGAACATGGCCATCGCCTGCTGGGAAATTTCCTGCGTCGCGCCGGTCACAATGTAAGGCCCGTTGCCGGGCCGGGCCACCACGCAAAGGCCACGGCCCCAGCCACGGCCTCTTCCGACCGCAAAGCAAAAGCGCCGGCGTGAACGATCTCAAGCCCCTGATCGCGATTGCCGCCAGCGGTCGCGCGCTCGACGAGACACAGGCCGAGCAGGCGTTCGACATCCTGATGTCCGGCGACGCGACGCCGGCGCAGATCGGCGGCTTCCTGATGGCGCTGCGCACCCGCGGCGAGACGGTGGCGGAGATCGTCGGCGCCGTGCGCGCCATGCGGGCCAAGATGCTGCGCGTCGAGGCGCCAACCGGCACGGTGGACACCTGCGGCACCGGTGGCGACGGGGCCGGCACCCTCAATATCTCTACGGGTGCCGCCATCGTCACGGCGGCGGCCGGCGTGCCCGTCGCCAAGCATGGCAATCGTGCCGCGTCGTCCAAGACCGGGGCCGCCGACGTGCTGGCGGCTCTCGGTGTCAACATCGAAGCCGACATGGCCTTGGTGAAGGAAGCGCTGTGGAAGGCGAACATCTGTTTCATGCTGGCGCCCCGTCATCACAGCGCCATGCGTCACGTCGGTCCTTCCCGCGTCGAATTGGGAACCCGCACGATCTTCAATCTGATGGGCCCGCTCTCCAATCCCGCGGGCGCCAAGCGCCAGCTCGTCGGCGTCTTTGCCCAGCAATGGATCAAGCCGCTGGCCGAGGTGCTCGGCCGGCTTGGCACCGAGCGCGCCTGGGTGGTGCATGGCGGCGATGGGCTCGATGAGTTGACCACCACGGGCGCCAGCCACGTTGCCGAACTCAAGGACGGCCGGATTTCGCAATTTGAGGTGACGCCGGAGATGGCGGGCCTGGCGCGCGCCAAGCCTGCCGATATCAAGGGTGCCGATGCGCCGACCAATGCGGCGGCGATCACCGAGCTGGTCGCGGGGCGACCAGGCGCCTATCGCGATATCGTGCTGCTGAACAGTGCAGCGGCCCTTCTCGTCGCCGGCAAGGTTGCGGACCTCAAGGCCGGCGCGGCGCTGGCCGCGCAAGCGATCGATAGTGGCAAGGCCAAGGCCACATTGGCCGAGTTGGTCGCCATCACCAACCGTTCGGCGCCGGCATGAGCGACACGCTGGCCCGCATCTCCGCCGACAAGCGCGCCGATGTTGCGCAACGCAAAGCCGCACGCGATCAGGCCGCGATTGAGGCGGCGGCGCGGCAGGCATCGCGGCCGCGCGGCTTTGCCGCCTGCCTTGCCGACGCGGTCGCCGCCGGTGGATATGGCCTGATCGCCGAGATCAAGAAGGCCTCGCCTTCCAAGGGCTTGATCCGCGCCGATTTCGATCCGGCCATGCTGGCCCGCGCATATCGCGATGGTGGCGCCACCTGCCTGTCGGTTTTGACCGATGAACCCTATTTCCAGGGCAAGGACGAACATTTGACCGCCGCACGGGCCGCCGTCGATCTGCCGGTCCTGCGCAAGGATTTCATGCTCGATCCCTATCAGATCGCCGAATCCCGCGCGCTCGGCGCCGATGCGGTGCTTCGCAGCAGGGCGGCACTCGATGATGGCCCGGCCGCCGAGCGTCTTGCGGCGGCCAGCGCCTGGTACATGGACGTGCTGGTAGAGGTCCATGACGAGGCGGAGCTCGAGCGGGCGCTG
>JBGPNG010000300.1:0-3699 GCA_041487395.1 Dongiaceae bacterium | reverse complement strand
CTCAAGCACGCCGAGCCGCAACAGCCGGGCCCGATCGGGCCGGAGGACAAGGCCTTGCTCGCCGAGCCGACGGCCGCTGCGTTGTGGGCTCTGTTGGCCAAGCGTTTCGCGCAGCCGCCAATCACGCCGGATTCAAGTCTGCAACTCGATCTCGGCCTCGACTCTCTCGGATGGATGGCTCTGGCATTGGAAATAGAGAACCGGTTCGGCGTGCGTCTCGATGAGTCAGCCGTCAATCGCATCCTGACCGTTCGCGATTTGCTGCGCGAGGCACAAGCTGCGCGCAAGCGCGAGATCCCTTTCGTGGAGGCGACCCAAGAAGACGCTCTTTGGCTGAAGCCACGAGGGATCTTGCCGAGGGTGATTGGCTCAGTTCTTTATGTCATCACTCGATTCGCTATGCGCATTGCTTTTCGCCTTCGGGTGGAAGGTGCGGAGAACCTGCCGCAAAGCGGCGCCTACATTATCGCTGCAAATCACACCAGCTATCTCGATCCGCCTTCGCTCGCCGCTGCTTTGCCGTGGCACGCACTGCGCCGGGTTTATTGGTCCGCCGACCGGACCCTATTGTTCTCAAACCGGGTCAGCCGCTTCCTCTGTCGCGCGATGCGCCTATTCCCCGTGGATCAGCGCTCGCCGGGCGGCGCGCTTGCCAGCGCAATGGCGGTCTTGCGCCAAGGACATGTTCTCGTCTGGTTCCCGGAGGGCTGGCGGTCGCCGACTGGCGAACTCCTCCCCTTCCAACCCGGCATCGGTCGACTGTTGCAGGAGACCGATGCCTGCGTGGTTCCCGCCTATATCGCCGGCACCTTCGAAAGCCTGCCGCGAGGCCGGAGGCTGCCGCGGTTCAACAGGATCACCATACGTTTCGGCCCCGTCTTGAGCGGCGTTGCGCTTGACGCGGATCGACCAGAGCGGGATTGGCAGTCGATCGCGAATTCGCTGAGGAAGCGGGTGGCGGAACTCGGCGGAGTCGCCGGTTAATGACGTAGTGGGACTCGGGGCCCGGATGCGACATCGGTATGTCAGAGTGGCTGTCGGTGCAGATCCGTTCGGTAGGCGAGGGCATATGCACATCCTATGAGACGTGACTGAACGGCCCCACGTCAGAAATGTGTCCAGCCCTCGGTCCCGAACAACAGGGGTTCACCCATGGCATTCAACACTGAAACCCGCTCATGGGACTCGGTTGCGATCGCCGTCACACGGCCAATCGCCGTGATCGGCACGGCGAGTTCCCGCGCAAGGTCTGCCAGCGGTCCCGCTGCCGCCGGCGGCGCGGTAAACAGGATCTCGTAATCGTCCCCGCCTGTAAGTGCTGTCGCCAAACGCGCGGGGTCCGCGGAAATGACCGCCCGGGCGACAGGGGACAAGGGTACACAGGACGCCTCGACGACCGCCGCCACCTCGGAAACCTCGCAGATGTGCCGAAGGTCTGCAATCAGGCCGTCCGAGATGTCGATCGTCGCCGACGCCAGACCGATGAGTCGCGGACCCAGGGCGACGCGCGGCAGCGGAAGACGATAGCGCTCGACAAGGAATGCGGCCGATATCTCGTCCGGTGTCGGAAGCCCATCGCGCAGAACCGCCAAGCCAAGGGTCGCATCGCCGATAGTGCCGGAGACATATATGATATCGCCAACCCGCGCGCCGCGGCGGCGAAGCAATTTGCCGCTAGCCACTTCACCGAACGCCATGATCGCGACCACGATGGGGCCAGGCGTTGAATCCGTATCCCCGCCGATGAGATGGACACCATACTCGCCCTGGTCTTGCGCCAGACCGCGAGCGAAGGCGGCAACCCATTCTTCGTCGACGCTGCCTGGCAAGACGAGGTCAAGCATATAAGCGCGAGGAATGGCGCCTTTGGCGGCGAGATCGGAGAGATTGACGCGCAGTGCCTTGCGTGCAATGAGATCCGGCGGATCGTCAGGCAGGAAATGGACGCCGCCGACGATTGCGTCGGTCTTGGCGACAAGGTCATGGCCGGAAGCAGGCACGATGACAGCCGCGTCGTCCAGCAATCCGAAAGCGCCGGGGAACCCCTTCGCAAGGGGTGCGAAATAGCGGGATATGAGCTGAAATTCTCCCGGAAGAGTCGAGTGCCAGGTCATGGCGGCAGTGTCTTCAGCGAGGACTTGGCGGATGAAGGGGGCCGCGGCGTACCGCGCAGCTTGCCGGTTGCGCGGTCCAAATCAAGCCGCGCTGCCCGGACAGGACGCCGGCTGCGGTGTCTGGTCCGATGAGCGCAGCAGGGCGGCGATCTTGTCGAAAGCAAAAAGAGCATGCATCCGCGGGCTGTGGCAATCAGCGTGGGAAAGGCCCGCCGGCCTCGGGCAGACTTCCACCCGAACGAAGGCGCTATGCCTGAACTTGCGCTCATAGTCGATCACGGAGACGATCTTGGGGCTCCCTTCGATGGTTCCCGTCGCCGCGAGCTCTTCTTGCGGCATGGCGCGAAACCCCAGAAATTTCTTGCGCCAAATGCGCAAGGCCGTGGCGCTTACCGCTCTGCCGCGTCAATACGCGGGCCAGGGCGCCCATCGATAAGCCTTGAATCTTTTGCCAGTCTTTATAGTCGCGATCAATGGTCAAGGAGACCTTCGGCGAGTACTTGATGTTTCTTGCCTTCTGGCTGTCGTGATCGCGGGCGAAGTACAAGGTTAGGCCGTCATTTGCATAAGTGGCTGTGCTGGCTTCAGGATAGCCGTCTCTCCGCAGCGTCGCGACGCTCATTATGTTGTGGCTCTTGAGCAGACCGAAAATGAACCGGCATATCCTCCTTTGCCTGACCTCCACTCCTGCACCTGCCCTCATCTGGACTTGAGAGACATAATGTAGGCAAGAATGTCGTCTTCCTCGGAGCGTGTCAGCTGCAGGTCCGGCATCGGTGGGTGGGGCTTGGCGAGCCAAGCGCGCAGGCGCTCCGGCGTAGTCGCCGGATCCTTGCTGATCGCGACAAAGGGGGGCGCAGCATCGGACGCGGTCCCGGCCGCTTCGACAAGATGACACGAAGCACACCAGCCCCGGCTCAACTGCAGGCCACGCTCGGAATCTGCGGCCGCTGCGGCTACGACGGACGCCAGCAGCAGGATCACGCTTAGCAAGCTTGCGACTGGCTGCGCTCTTGATTCGCTCATATCAGTTACCTTTCCCAGCCTACCAAGCGTGTCAAGGCGCGCATGCCGATCGGGCGGGCACGACCGCAGGGCCCTCTCTCAGCGCCCATCGACCAGCGGGGCATTGATCGCCATAGCCCTCTCCCGCACGAACCAGGATTTCGTTCACGGCCCTGTCTACCCCGAAAACATACCAGGGGTCGAACTCGGCCATTTCGCGTTCCGCTTGCGCAGGCAACACTTCATGCAGCGTCACGACTGCATTGTAGGTGGTGACCATGATCTGGTCGGGGTCGACGAGCGGGCCCTTCTCGAGGGCCAAGCGCACGGCGTCCTTGACAGTATCATCGTTAACCTCCTCGGGAGGGATTACCCCGAGGCCGTTCACGACATCCCGGCTTCCCGGCACCCACCAGGCCGGCACGCCGGCTAGCCGCTTCAGGCCGAACACCGGAACATCGCTATCCAACGTGACCACGCCGTCCTCGACACTGATATCAATCATGCCCATCGTAGGTTCGACAAACCCCAGAGCCAGCGATGGGCCGCGCTACATTCCAAGTTCCGCCTCGGGCATTCT
>JBGPNG010000299.1:0-3700 GCA_041487395.1 Dongiaceae bacterium | reverse complement strand
GGCCTCGCCGCACTCATGTTCTGGCATGACATGCCGCTTTATGTCAGCGCATTCGCCCTCATCTCCGTCGGCAGCGGTTTCGGCCTCAGCTACAGCTTCTTCACGGAATATGTCATCGGGCTCTCCCCTGAAACGGAACGCGATGTCACCGCGGGCGCCGTTCCCACGCTGGAAAACATCTGCTCTGCCATGGGAACCTCCCTTGCCGGCCTGCTGGGGAACGCGGCAGGATTCGGGGCGACAAGTGCAGCCGATATTCCCGCGCGCGTGCCCATGATCGTCTTCGGCGCTAGCGCGGCGGTCTCGCTGTTCACCTTTTTCTGCGCCTTGCGATTCTATCGCTTGGTCGCGCCCCGGGCTTGAGCTGGGGCTGCGCGCGCTAATGGTTCGATGCCAACGGATGCTTCAATCCGTTGGCTGAATCGAACCATATGTTTTATTGGCGGGCTGATTCACCTGATGCTTGGCTTGCAAGCGTCAGGATCAGACCGCTGCGCGAGAGGGTCAGGGTGAGGGTGTGCTGCGAAGCTAAATCGACTTCTCGGCCAGGCTCTTCTTGAGGTCTTCGGCATCCTGTTTGATGCCGGGCATATTGGGATTGATGGCGAGCGCCTTCTCGAAGGCGTCGAGCGCCTCCTTCTCCTTGTCGAGTTGTGCGTTGCACAGCCCGAGGCCGGAGAGCGCCCCGAAATGCCGCGGTTCGAGGGCCAAGGTCTTGTCGATGTCCTTCATCGAATCCTGATAGCGGCCCAGCAGATAGAGTGCCGTCGCCCGCTTGTTCCAGCCTTCGGCGAAATCGGGTGCCAGTTGGACGACGCGGCCGAACGCTCGATAGGCCTGGCCATAGTCCTGGTCGTTGAGCGCGGAGGTGCCGATCGCCATCAGGGCATCCACGTTCTGATCGCCCGATTCCATCCAAATCTGCCAGATCTGCGCTTCGATGGGCTGCGCCTCATCCGCGCTGGTGGCGGCCTTCAATTGGGCGAAGAGTTTATCGAGGCGCGCGTCCTTCTGATCGGCGCCCGTCGGCGCGGCAACAAAAGCGAAAATGAGGAGAACCAAACCGGCGATCAATTGGCGCATGGTGGAATTATCCGCCGCCGAACGCCCGGGCCCAAGCAAAATTCGCGGTGCTTGCGCCACCGGATACTGCCCTGCCATCCTGCCGCCCCGAAAATGGGGCGCGTAAAATGATGCAAATTTCGGATTGTTTTTCAGCCGATTACGCCGCCGCGCGCGGGCGGTTCCGGGAATCGGCGCGGGCCGCGTCGGCAACGCTCGAGAGCTATCACAATCCAGCGAGCGGTCCCGGCGGTCTTGCCCTCTCGACCGAGACCGCCTGGTTGGGTCTCCGCAACGCCGAGCGCCTGCTGGTGATCATGTCGGGAACCCATGGGGCCGAATGTTTCTGCGGGTCCGGGATTCAAATCGGACTGTTGCGAAGCGGCCTCGCCAAGGAGTTGCCGGCGGACATGAGCCTGTTGTTGATCCATGCGATAAACCCGAGTGGCTTCGCCTGGATTCGGCGGGTGACGGAGGGCAACATCGATCTCAACCGCAACTTCGTCGACCATGGCCAGCCTTATCCGACCAATGCGGACTATGAGGCACTGCGCGACGCGATCTGCCCCGCCGATTGGTCGACAGGCCGCGCTGCCGCCGATGCCAAGCTGCGGGCCTATGGCGCGCAGCTTGGGGCCATGGCACTTCAAGCCGCCATCACCTCGGGCCAATATGTGGATGACCAGGGGATATTCTATGGCGGCCATTGGCCGACTTGGTCCAACCGGACCTTGCACGAAATCCTGCGGCGCGACGCCAGCGGCGCGCGCCATGTTGCCTTCATCGACCTCCATACCGGCCTCGGACGTTATGGCGTGGGCGAGATCATGAACAACCACCACCCCGGCCATCCCGGTTTCGAGCGGGTCAAGGATTGGTTCGCGGGCGAAGCAACCTGCAGCGAGGAAGGCAGTTCATCCTCCGCCCCCGTCGCGGGCGATACCAGCATCGGCGTCGATGAGGCCCTGCCCAAAGCCGCGGTCGCCAGCATCACGCTGGAATACGGCACCGAACCGCTGCGCGACATGATCGATGCGGTCAGGGCCGACAACTGGCTCCACATTCATGGTCGGCTCGACAGCGCTGAGGGCCGCGCCATCAAGGCACGCATCCGCAAGGCCTTCTATCCCGATGCGGACGACTGGCGCTCCATGGTCTGGGATCGCATGGCCGACGTGACCCGGCGCGCGGTCAGGGGCCTGGCCCGGTCCTAGTCTCTATCTTCGGTTTGAGGCTCGCGGGTCGCGGGCCGCCCGTCGCCCAGTCCAGCAGTTCGACCGTGTGCAATATCGGCCGATCGAGATCGCCTTCGAGCTGCTGGATGCAGCCGATATTCCCGGTCGCCACCAGATCGGCTCCGCTGTGATCGATATTGGCGATTTTGCGCCAGCGCAGCTGTGCGGCGAGATTCGGCTGCAGAATATTGTAGCTGCCGGCCGAGCCGCAGCAGATATGCCCCTCCGCTATCTCGCGGATATCGAAGCCGGCGGCCGCCAGCAGATCGCGCGGTGCGGCGTGGAGATTCTGGCCATGCTGCATGGAACAGGCGGAATGATACGCAACCACGGGCCGCTCGCCCGGCACCGGCGCCATGAGCGTGAGTTCGGCCATCACTTCGGTGATGTCGCGGGCAAGCGATGCGACCTCAGCCGCCTTCGCTGCCCAGGCTGGATCCTGGCGCAGGATGAATCCATAGTCCTTTATCATGGTGCCGCAGCCCGACGCATTTACCACGATGGCGTCCAGGCCATCGCCCTCGATCTCGCGCATCCAGGCGGCGATATTCGCCTTGGCGGATTTCAGGGCCGGCGCCGCCTCGCCCAGATGATGGGTCAAGGCGCCGCAGCAGCCGGCACCTGCGGGAACCACCACCTCGACGCCATGGCGCGTCAACAGGCGGATCGTCGCCTCGTTGATCGCCGGCTTCAGCACCGGCTGGACGCAGCCGGAGAGCAGGGCCACGCGTTTGCGCCGGGTTCCCTGGGCCTGAAACACCTGAGGTCGGTCCACGGCCGAGAGACGCGGCGTTTCCCGCGGCGCCAAGGACAGCATGGCGCCAATGCGCCCCGGCAGAATTCGCAAGCCCGGCCGCGCCAGCCGCGCCAGGCGAAGGGACCAGCGGAAAAGCCGCTTGCGCGGCAGGACGGTCGCCAGCAGGCGGCGCAGCAGCCGATCGGGCAAAGGCCGGCGGAAGGTCTCGGCGATATGGCGCCGGGCATGGTCCACCAGATGCATGTAATTCACACCGGAGGGACAGGTCGTCATGCAGGAAAGACAGGAAAGGCAGCGGTCGATATGGCGCACCACCGTGGCCGAGGCGGGCTTGGCGCCCTCCAGCATGTCCTTGATCAGATAGATGCGTCCGCGCGGGCTATCCAACTCATCGCCCAGCAGCAGATATGTCGGACATGTCGCCGTGCAGAAGCCGCAATGAACGCAAGCGCGGAGAATCTTCTCCGATTGCGCCGTATCGGCGTCGGCCAACTGGGCAAGGGTGAAATTGGTCTGCATCTAAAGCGGCGCCCCCTCACCCTACCCTCTCCCCCGTAACGGGGGAGAGGAAATCCTTTTGTCTCCCTCTCCCGCCTGGGCGGGAGAGGGTCGGGGTGAGGGTGGGAAGTTCCGAGGGCTCATCGTG
>JBGPNG010000298.1:0-3703 GCA_041487395.1 Dongiaceae bacterium | reverse complement strand
GCGGTCTCGCATTGTGGTCGCCGCGGGTGGCGGACGACGATCCTCTGGCCGCCGCGGCGCGCGCGCGGACCAAGCTGAGGCGCGATGAGGAAGGCCGCCGCCTGCTCTATGTCGCTCTCACTCGGGCGGAAGATCGTCTTTATATCTGCGGCTGGCGTGGCAGCAATCGGCCGTCGGCCGACAGCTGGTACGAATTGATTCGCCAGGGCTTGACCGGTCTTGGCGAGCCCATGGCGTTCGATTGCCGCCCGGAACTGGGCGAAGGGGGGTGGGTGGGCGAGGGTCTGCTTTTCGTCCAGCCCCAGACCGGCGCCCCCGAATCAGATAAAGATCGGCCACGCGGCACACAGCCCATCGAAAAGCCCTTCGATCCCTGGGCCCGCTCACTGCCTCGGCCCGAGCGCCAGCCCCCGCGCCCCCTCAGCCCCTCGCGGCTGGGCGAGGATCCGCCGGTGCTGGCCCCTCTCGGCGAGTCCGGCGATCAGCGCTTCCGCCGCGGGCGGCTGATCCATCGCCTGCTGCAGACCCTGCCCGACCTGCCCGGCGAGCAGCGCGCCGTCGCCGCCAAGCGCTTCCTCGACCGGCGCGCCGCGGAAATGCCGGCAGCCGCCCGGGCGGAAATCGCCGCCGAGACCCTGCGCCTTCTGGCCGATCCGGCCTTTGCCGATCTCTTCGGACCCGGCAGCCGGGCGGAAGCCCCTATCGTGGGTGAATTGCCCGGCGGGATGGTCATTTCGGGTCAGATCGACCGGCTTCTGGTGAGCCAATCCCGGGTCCTGATCGTCGATTTCAAGACCAACCGGCCGGCGCCCCGGAGCCCTAGCGAAACGGCCCAGCCATACCTCCGGCAGATGGCAGCCTATCGCGCCGCGCTTGGCAAAATTTACCCAGGTAAATCAATACGTTGCGCTTTGCTATGGACGGAAGAGCCGCAGCTTATGGAGTTGCCGGAAAGCCTGCTTTCGGGTCTCTCGCCTTGACCTGATGGCGCCATCTCCCTAACTTTGAGCCGGCCCCGTTTCGGGGCGGTACTCCAGACAAGGGATGGGATATGGGCTCTACCACCAAGATCACGGACCAGAGCTTCGACACCGACGTCCTGAAGGCGTCGACACCGGTGCTGGTCGATTTCTGGGCTGAATGGTGCGGCCCCTGCAAGATAATCGCCCCGGCGCTGGAGGAGATGGCGGGCTCGCTCGCCGGCCGGCTGACCGTGGCCAAGATGAACATCGACGAAAATCAGCAGACACCCAAGAAATACGGCGTGCGCGGCATCCCGACCCTGATGCTGTTCAAGGATGGCCAGGTGGCGGCGACCAAGATCGGCGCTTTGCCGAAGAACAAGCTTCTCGAGTGGGTCGAATCGGTACTCTGAAAACCAAACCTGCTCCTCTCTGAGGGAAACCCCGCTTCGGCGGGGTTTTTCTTTGCGCAGCCAGCGTGGGATTGTTCGGTATCCCTACGTCGATGGCGTCATCCGCGACGCATGCCCATGGAGGGTCCGATCCCCCGCAGGGAACGCTTGGGCTCGAGCCGCATGTAGAATTTGTACCGATCCTCGTGGGTCGTGCGAAACCCGTGGCGCTGATAGAAACCAAGGGCGCGGTTGCCCTTCATGACCGACAGCGTCACGGCCTTCCCCCGCTTGCCGGCCTGGCCAATAAGCCGCTTCAACACCGTACTGCCGATGCCGCGGCCCTGCCGTTCGGGCGCGATATGGAATTGGCCGAGTTTCATCGTCCGGCCATCGATTTGGGTCTGTATCCAGCCGATATCCGTGCCGTCCAGCGTGATGATGCGGACTTCGTTCAGGGCGAATTGGCGGGCGAAGAGGGCATCCTGCCAATACTCGTCCCAGCCGAAGGCCTGCTCGACCAAGTCGCGCGTTGCAGCAAAACATAGCTGGCGGGCGAAACCATAGTCGATCGGCCGAGCATCCCGGAGTGCTATTCTCATAAGCTTTGCCCCGAATGAGCGCCTCGATGTCGCGAGGGCTTCCGCTCTCATCCATTCTCCGCCAGCACCACGCCTGCGAGATAGAGGGAGCCGCAGATGAGGATGTGCGACGGGCCGTTTCCCGCCGCAACAATTCGATCGATCGCGGCGGCGACACTTCCCGCCGTTTCGGCGTGCAATCCCGCGGCGCGCGCCGCGGACGCCGCTTCCTCCGCCGGCAGCCAAGCATGGCCACCCTCGATCCGCACGGCATGGAGATCCGTCGTCAAGGGCGCGAGCGGTCTTAGAAACGCGACGGGCTCTTTGGTGTTCAGCATGCCGAACACGAGATGGAGCGGGCGATGCGTCTTGCTTCGCCAATCCCTGGCAAAATCGGCGAGCGCTTCGCCCGCGGCCTGATTGTGGCCGCCATCCAGCCAAAGCTGCCAACCTCTCGGAAGTTTTCTTGCCAGCGGCCCGCGGGTCAGTCGCTGAAGTCGCGCCGGCCATTCGACAGTTTTGAGACCGGCCGCTTGCGTCGCTTCGTCGATCCGGAAGCCCGCGAGGAAGGGCAATGTGGCAAGTGCCGCACCGGCATTGGAAATCTGATGGTCGCCCGACAGCCCCGGCCGGGGCAGCTTTCGCTTGCCTGCGCGATCGCTGAACAGAATGCCATGAGCCGCGGCCTCCACCTGCCATTCGCGGCCGTAGCGGCAGAGAGGTGCCGCGAGTTCGCCGGCCTTGCTCTCGAACACCGCGCTTGCCTCGGGCGGTTGGGGGGCCATCACCACCGGCACGCCCTGCTTGATGATGCCGGCCTTCTCGAAGGCGATCTTGGTCAGCGTATCGCCCAGATGCTGCATATGGTCGAAGGAGATGGGCATCAGCACGCTGGCGAGCGGCCGGACGACCACATTGGTCGAATCGAGCCGGCCGCCTAGGCCCGTCTCCAGCAGCAGGATGTCCGCCGGCGTGCGGGTGAATTCGAGGAAGGCGGCGCAAGTGGTGATCTCGAAGAATGTGATGGGCTCGGCACCGTTGACGATTTCGCATTCCTCCAGCAATGCCAGCAGGGCCGGTTCGTCGATCAGCCGGCCGGCCAGGCGGATGCGCTCATGGAAGCGCACCAGATGAGGCGAGGTATAGACATGGACGCGATATCCCGCGGCCTCCAGCATTGCCCTTAGAAAAGCGATCGCGGAACCCTTGCCGTTGGTGCCTGCGACATGGACCACCGGCGGCAATCGGCGTTCCGGGTGCCCGAGGCGTTCCAGCAGGCGCCAGGTCCGGTCGAGGGAGAGATCGATGATCTTGGGATGCAGCCGGTTCAGCCGCTCCAGGACGAGATCGCTGCGGCCCTCAGTCGACGCTGATCTGGCCATGGGTCTCGCCGGCGGATAGGACGGGCAGACTGACTACCTCCGCCGGCGGCATGGGATGGCGCAGCAGATCGACAATGCGGATCAGCGTATCGCGCAACTCGCTCCGCGGCACCACCATGTCGACCATGCCGTGCTCGCGTAGATATTCGGCGCGCTGGAATCCTTCCGGCAGCTTCTCGCGAATCGTCTCCTCGATCACCCGGGCGCCGGCGAAGCCGATCACCGCCCCCGGCTCGGCGATCGCGATGTCGCCCAGCATGGCGAAGGAGGCGCTGACGCCGCCGGTCGTCGGATCGGTCAGCACCACGATATAGGGCAGTCCCGCTTCCTTCACTTCGTCGACGGCGATGATGCTGCGCGGCATCTGCATCAGCGAAATGATGCCT
>JBGPNG010000297.1:0-3705 GCA_041487395.1 Dongiaceae bacterium | reverse complement strand
GTGGCCAATGAGTCCTCGGTGCCGCCGGCAACGTCCGCCGCTTGAATCGAGCAGCGGTCCGGATAATTGCCTTTGAAATGCGCGGTATCGACCTCGACCCGGCGTATCGCGCCGCGATGGCCCAGGGCCAGAATCGCCCAGTCATGGCCCGGTTCCCGCCGCCGCCGCGTCTCCCAGCCATCGCCCATGTTCGGGGCCCGACCGGGCGCGATGAGATTCTGCGGCGCGCCGAAATGGCGGTCGTTGCAGGCGATGGCGCGTCCGCCGTTCTCCATCGCCGCCAGATCGACGAGGGCGCGTCGGTCAACCTTGCTCCAATCGCAATGGACTTGGCCATAGATGCGCAGGCGAGCAACGCCACCATCGGGGAAGATGTTGAGTCGGACATGGCTCCAGATCTGGTCGCTCGCAACCGATAGATAATGATGGGAGTTACCTTTGAGGTTGGTCGCGGGCAATATCTCGGTCCATTTCGCCCGCGGCCCCGGATCGCTCTCGCTGCGGCAAGCCTCCAGCGAGGCGGCGGGCGGATAGTTGCCGGTGAAATGGCTGGTGTCGATATCCACACCTTTGATGACGCCCGGCCGGCCGAGGCGGATCGTGCAGTGGTCATGGCCCTCGCCGCGCTTGCGGCGGCTCTCCCATCCATCCATCCATTTGCCGTTGTCGTCGTATTTGCCGGGGATGAAGACGGCGGGGTCGGGATTCAGCAGCCGTTCCCTGGGCGCGAAGAAGTCGTCGGTTGCATGGATCGCGGCAGCGCCCAGCCGCGGCTGGGCGAGATCGATCCAATGCGCAACAAAGTCGGGCAGGGTGTCGGGGCCGGCGGTCATCGAACGTCTCTCCATCTTGCTTTCGCGATCGGCCTTGCGGTCATGGCGTGGCGGCCCGACAGGGATGCTGCTTGCGCCAATGCTGGGCGATGTCGATGCGCCGGCAAATCCACACCTTGGGATGCTGCAGGGCATAGTTGACGAAGCGGGCCAAAGCGGCCATTCGCCCGGGCCGGCCGACAAGGCGGCAATGCAGCCCGACCGACATCATCTTCGGCGCCGTCTCGCCCTCGGCATAGAGCGTGTCGAAGGAATCCCTGAGATAGGCGTAGAACTGGTCGCCGGAGTTGAAGCCCTGGCTGGTGGCAAAGCGCATGTCGTTGGCATCGAGCGTGTAGGGGACGATGAGCTGCGGCTTGTCCGCGACGAGCACCCAATAGGGCAGGTCATCGGCGTAGCTGTCCGCATCGTAGAGGAAGCCGCCCTCCTCCGCGACGAGACGCCGCGTATTCGGGCTGCAGCGGCCGAGATACCAGCCGAGCGGCCGGCTGCCGGTCACTTGTTTATGCAGGTCGATGGCGCTCGCCAGATGTTCGCGCTCGAGGGATTCCGGCAGGAATTGGTAGTCGATCCAGCGATACCCATGGCTGGCGATCTCCCAATCGGCGGCACGCATGGCCTCGACGGCGGCAGGATTGCGGGCAAGCGCCATGGCGACGCCATAGACGGTGACCGGAATATGGCGCTGGGTGAACAGGCGGTGCAGCCGCCAGAAACCGGCGCGGCTGCCGTATTCATAAACCGACTCCATATTGACATGGCGCACGCCGGAAAGCGGCTGGGCACCGACCATCTCGGACAGAAAAGCCTCCGAGGCGGCATCGCCGTGGAGGATCGAGTTCTCGGCACCCTCCTCATAATTGACGACGAATTGAAGGGCGAGGCGGGCATTGCCCGGCCAATGAGGATGGGGCGGCCACGCCCCATATCCGACCATGTCGCGCGGATAGTCGGCGAACCCGGCGGGTAGTTCGGGTGTGCGTGTTTCGCGTGCCATCGAGTCCGTCTCTCCTGAGGCTCGATCCCTTGGCGAAGCCGAGGCGTCGATGCCGGAAAGACTCTATGGGGCCGCCTGCGCCAGCGCAACCGAGGCCGATCGAGATGGGCTTGGCCGTTTTGTCAGGCGGTCGAGAAACCTTTGTTGTCGGCCTTCTCGCCTTCCGGCCAACTATGCTGCCACAATGCTGACCGTCCCCCGATTTTTGGTTTTTCTTGGGTACTAAACTAGACTAGACGTCGGCCCGGCGCGGCGGCCGATGGCAAGATGCGCCCGCCGAGCCCGATGAACGACGTCCGGAGCCGGCGAAAGGCGCATGATGGCCCGCGATCCCCGTTACGATGTGTTGTTCGAGCCGGTCAAGATCGGCCCGCTCACCGCCAAGAACCGCTTCTACCAGGTGCCGCATTGCAACGGCATGGGCTATCGCGACGTGACCGCGCTGGCCACCATGCGCGGGATCAAGGCCGAGGGCGGGTGGGGCGTGGTCTGCACCGAACAGGTCGAAATTCACCCCAGCTCCGAAATCACGCCTTTCATCGAATTGCGCCTCTGGGACGATCGCGACATACCAGGACTGGCGCGCATGAGCGAGGCTGTCCACCGCCATGGCGCGCTGGCGGGCATCGAGCTCGCCTACAACGGCATGAACGGCTCGAATTTCTATACCCGCGAGGTGCCGATGGGCCCGGCGCATCTGCCGATCGCCACATTCTTCAACGATCCCGTCCAGGCCCGTGCCATGGACAAGCAGGACATCGCCGATCTGCGCCGCTGGCATCGCCAGGCAGTGGTCCGGGCGAAGCGGGCCGGGTTCGACATCGTATATGTCTATGCCGCGCACGGCTTCGGAACGCTCAATCATTTCCTGTCGCGTCGATTCAACACGCGTGGCGACGAATACGGCGGCAGTCTGGCGAACCGCGTTCGACTGCTGCGCGAAATTACCGAAGACACCAAAGAGGCAGCCGGCGACGGCTGCGCGGTTGCGGTGCGCATCACGGTGGACGAACTGATTGGCCCCGCCGGGCTTCACAAGGAAGAGGTGCGCGAGATGATCGGCCTCATGGCCGAGTTGCCTGACCTCTGGGATTTCGTCCTCGGCGGATGGGAAAACGATTCTTTGACCTCGCGTTTCGCCGAGGAAGGCAATCAGGAGCCTTTCATCGCCGGCCTCAAGGCGCTGACGACGAAACCTGTTGTCGGCGTCGGCCGTTTCACCTCGCCCGATGCCATGGTGCGGCAGATTCGCAAAGGCCTGCTCGACCTCATCGGCGCGGCGCGGCCCTCCATCGCCGATCCGTTCTTGCCGAAGAAGATCGAGGAAGGTCGCATCGAGGACATCCGCGAATGCATCGGCTGCAACATCTGCGTCAGCGGTGATTTCACCATGGCGCCGATCCGCTGCACCCAGAACCCGACCATGGGCGAGGAATGGCGCAAGGGCTGGCATCCGGAGCGCATCGCGCCCAGGCGCTCGGAGGCGAGCCTGCTCGTCGTCGGCGGCGGGCCCGCCGGCCTCGAATGCGCCCGTGCGCTCGGCCAGCGCGGATATCGGGTAACGCTCGCCGAAGCCGGCGCCGAACTGGGCGGCCGGGTCGCGCGGGAATCGCGCCTGCCGCGCGTCGCCGCCTGGGGCCGCGTGCGCGATCATCGGCTGCAGCAGCTGAACAAGCTGCCAACTGTCGAGATCTTTCTCGAGAGCGATCTGACCGCGGCGCAGATCTTCGAATTCGGTTCGCAGCACGTGGTCCTCGCCACGGGAGCGACATGGCGGCGCGACGCCGTCGCCCGCCATCATTTGCTGCCAATTCCGACCGCCGAGGGTGCATCGGTGCACACCCCCGACGATTTGATGGGCGGGGCCAAACTTTC
>JBGPNG010000296.1:0-3713 GCA_041487395.1 Dongiaceae bacterium | reverse complement strand
GGCTTCCGCATCCAGCGGCAGCCAAATGCGAGCGGCGAGACGCGTCCCGTCAGACAACACGATCGCGACATCGTCGAGCATTCGGGTTTTTCGCGGAAGCTGCTCGACGATACGCATGATCTACCCCGTTGTGACAGGCTGTTCCCGGGCGAATCGACCGTTGCGGGGTTGGAAGTGTAGATTTCGCGTTGTTATGCCGATTTAAGCGAGCCTATCCTCTCGCATCCGCCAAATCCAAGAAGTCGACTAATGAGCGACGCCCGGCCGTTTCTGAATCCAGCCGCGCGGCCGATCTGCGCACGGCCATGGCCCAGAGCGCGATCCTGGCGCCGAATGCGGCCAACATCGATCGACGCATCAAGTAGCTTCTGGCCGAGCCCGTCGACGGGACGGCTGCCTTGCGATAGCGCGAACGCGGCGATCGAGCATCGCTCCATGCCAGGTGGAAGTCCGGATCTATGGCGCCCGGCCAAGGTGATGGCTCGCCGTTCGTCCCCCGGCGTCCCGCCTGGCAAGGCGATGCTAGGATTGCCGGCTGTGGGCGTCAACGGCAGTCTAGGACAAGCCAAGGCACGCCGCGCTCCGTTGAATGCTTCGGCGAGACATTGATTTCGAGAATTGGCGTATGCCCCGAACGATCGCAATCCGGCAACCTCTAGCTGCGGGCTTCACCGGAAGGATCCGCTGGAACTCGGTTCCGGGCTGCTTCGCCTGTCGGTGGCTTCGCCCCATTAGACGAGCGGCCGCTCGATCTGCGCGACGAGCGAAGCGGGATCGGCGCCCAGTTCGCGGGCGGCGCGATGACCGGAATAGACGGCGTGGGCGATCAAGGCCGGCTGGTCGCAATCCCCGATGCGTCGCAGGGTTCGGATCCCGGCCGCGGTCAAGGCCGCCGGATTGCCGCCAAGCGCCCCATAAAGGGCATCCTCCGCTTTGCGGGCGGTCACGCTGACCATCGCCGCCGCGGGAAGAGATTGCTGCGCATCCGAGAACACGCAATCGAGGCGGACCGCTTTGCCGTCGAATTCGCCGACGGCCAGGCTGGTTCGCACTGCAATGCCAAGCTCGCGCAGGCGCCGGTTCGTGCCCTGGAGTTCCTGCGTGTAATAGGACCAGGATGCGGCCGTGCCGGCGGTCGTGACGAGGGTGACCGCGCGCCCGGCTTGGCTGAGCGCCTCGGCGACGACGGCGGCCATGTAGTAGTGATCGTCGTCAAATATCACCACGGGACCAAGGGGCAGCCGCCGGGCAAGCGCTGCCGGCCCGTCCATCACATCATCGGGCGTCACGACTGCCGGATGATCGAAGCCGGGAATTTCTCGAAGATGGTGACGGCCGATGCCATCCTTGCGCCAACGTGCTCCGGTGGCGATCAGCACATGGGGAACCGCGAAACTTAAGACCTGTTGCGCGTCCAACCGGCTCTCGCGGTAGATCTCCACATTGGCCATGGCGGCCAGACGCTGCAGCCGCCAATCGCGAACCCGCGCCCATTCCGCCAGGCCCGGCAGCGCGCTTTCCCGGGTTACCCGGCCGCCCAATTCGCGTCCCGCTTCGGCCAGCAACACGCGATAGCCGCGTTGGCCCAAGGCGCGAGCTGCCTCGAGCCCCGCCGGCCCCGCGCCCACGACCAATACGGATTCTGCCGATGTCGCCGGCGCCATGCGTTCGGGATGCCACCCGCGGCGCCACTCTTCGCCCATTGTCGGATTCTGCGTGCAGCGCAGCGGCGTGCCCCGGCTGTTGCTCGAATAGCAGATGTTGCAACCGATGCATTCCCGGATCTCCTCCATCCGGCCTTCCTCGATCTTCCGGGGCAGGAAGGGATCGGCGATGGAGGGACGCGCCGCCCCGATGAAATCCAGAACGCCGCGGCGGATCTGAGTCACCATCGCATCGGGCGAGGTGAAGCGGCCGACGCCGACGACCGGTTTGCCAGTCTGCTTACGGACATGGGCGACGAGTTCCTGCTGGGCCGCCTCCTTGACGAAGCGCGAACTTCCCATTTCCACATCGTAGTCGTTCACGACCACATCCCATAGATCGGCAAGCGGGCCCAGTATCTCGAGCATCTCGGCATATTCGCCTTGTCCGGCGCTGGCGCTGGGCATGCTTGCAACGGCAAGGCGTATGGCGAGCGCCCGATCGGGTCCGATCGCCTCGCGCGTTTCTTCGATCACTTCGCGCAGGAGCCTCAGGCGATTCTCCAGCGAACCGCCATATTCATCGCCGCGGCGATTCGTGGTCCGCGAAAGGAAATGATTCAGCAGATAGCCGTGGGTCGCATAGACATAGACGAGGTCGAAGCCGGCATCCCCTGCCCGCCTTGCCGCATCCCGATGCCAGCGCCGGATGTCGCGGATGTCCGCTTTGTCGGCAACGCGCGACTGCACCGGGTCGGCGCGCGAGGGGATGCTGAAGACATCCAGCGTCGGCTCGCGCGAGGAGAGGCCGGCAACGTAATTGCCGCCCATCCAGAGCTCGCAACCGGCCAGCGCGCCGTGGGCATGAACGGCGTCGGTCATCAGCCGATGGGCGCGAACATCCTCGCCATCCCACAGCCGGGCATAGGGATAGGGCGTGTCGTCCGAACTCGGATGGACCGAGCAGTATTCGGTATTGACCACGGCCCAGCCGCCCTCGGCCTTCATGCCCCGCATGGCCGCGAGCGTTCGCGGCATGGCCCAGCCCATGCCGGTGCAGTGGGGCACCTGATAGAATCGGTTGCGGGCCGTCAGCGGGCCGATCCGCACCGGTTCGAACAAAACATCGTAACGCGCATCGCGTGCCATGGAATATTCTCGCATTCTGATTCTTTAGCGGGTTCTTTAGCGGCGCCTTCGGCCGATGTTACGTCAGACGCGGACGCCACGCCCGGCAAATGGAGCATCGTCCTCATGAGTGCGCCCGCCTCGCCTATCTTCATCGACTATCTGAACGGGCTCGACGTGGCGAAGCTGGCGTTGTCCGACGAGGAGATATTGCAAGCCGTCGAAGACGCCCTGCGGGCCCAGGGCCTGGGCCAGACGGTGATCGAGCCGCGCGTCCATCTTATTCCCGGCGGTTCGACTCAAGGGCATTTCAACCTGCTGCGCGGCATCGTGAAGCCGCTTGGCCTTGCCGGGGTCAAGATCGTGGGCGATTTCGTCGACAACTATCGCCTCGGCCTGCCCTCGGAAATGGCGATCCTCAATCTTTTCGATCCGGCCACGGGCATGCCCAGGGCCATTGTCGATGCCGGCGCCATTACCGACATGCGAACCGGGGCGGTGACCGCGATCGGCGCCAAGCATCTCGCCCGGCGCGGATCGAAGGTGTTGGGGCATATCGGGGCCCGCGGCACGGCCTATTGGAATGTGCGGCTGCTCGATCGCCTGTTCGACTTCGAGGAGATCAGGGTGCATTCCCGCCGGCCCGAAAGCCGGAACGCCTTTGCCGAGAAGCTGACCAAAGATCTGGGCAAGCCGGTCAAGCCGACCGAGGATTGGGAGAGCTGCCTGCGCGGCGCCGATATCGTGGTGGAAGCCTCTCGCCTCTCCGAACCGCAACCCCTGCTCAAGACCGAATGGCTCAAGCGCGGCGCCTTCGTCGTGCCCTATGGCACCATGAGCGCGGTCGAGCTGTCGCTGACCGATATCATGGATAAGATGGTGGTGGACGACTGGGGCCAGTGCCGCAAGGGCCTGCCCTTCGGCGCGCTTCGCCAGCATGTG
>JBGPNG010000295.1:0-3724 GCA_041487395.1 Dongiaceae bacterium | reverse complement strand
TCCTCGATGAAAACGGCAGCGACACCCGCCCGCTCATAGGCCCGCATCATGCGCGCCACATTGGTCGGGCCGCCGTAGCCGGTGTCGGCATCGGCCAGAAGGGGAATCTCGGTGCTGTCGCAAAGCCGGGCATACATCTCCGCCATCTCGCTCATGCCGAGCTGGGCAACGTCCGGCTGACCGATGAGGGAGGCGGTCGCGCTATAGCCCCCGCAGGTGGCAGCCTGGAAGCCGGCCCGCTCGGCCAATTTCAGCGACAAGGCGTCATGGGCGCCCGGCAGAAGCAGGATTTCCGGGGCTTCGATCAGCTGGCGAAAGCGGGCCGTGCGACGCATTGCCCGAGCCTAGGAGGCCGGTCGGCAAATGTCCACGTGCCAGGCTCCCATGCGCTTTTTTCGCAACGGCGGATGATTTCTGGTGTTACCAGGGAACCCACAAAGGGAATCCGTATTTGTTCGGGCGTGGACTCATAGAGCCGCAGCCATAGCCGGATGGACGCAAGCTTGATGAAGGCAGGATGGTTGGCTGCGAGTTTGTCGTATCGAGCCGCGATACGCCGACACTGCTTGATCTTGTTGAAGAACCTCTCGATCAAGTTGCGGGCGCGATAAAGGTAAGGGCTGAGGCAGATGGGCTCTTTGCGATTCCGTTTCGGCAGGATGTTTGCCCATGCGCCTTGCTGACGGGCGAGCGCCCTGATCCAATCAGCGTCATATTCGCGATCCGCCAGCAACGTTGTTCGCGGGTTCGATCGGCTTAGAAGAACCGAAAATAGCCGATTGTCCTGCGCCTCGCCGGATGTGAGGCCGAGGTGCACTGGCAGGCCATTCGTGTCGACGACTGCATGAATCTTGCTCGTCAGCCCACCTCGCGACCGGCCCATCTATTGCTCCTTGTTGCCCGCGATAGAGGCCCCTTGTTGGTGCCCGCGGACGATAGATATATCGATCATCTGCACCGCAGCGTCATGCACGGCAGCCAACGCACGCAGGATTTTGTCCCAGACGCCAGCCTGTCGCCAGCGAACGAAGCGATTGTAGCAGGTCGTATAGGGTCCGTAGCTCTCCGGCAGATCGCGCCACGGCGCACCCGAACGCAAGACCCAAAAGATACCGTTGAGAACCCGCCGGTCGTCTGCACGAGGGACTCCGCGGGGCTTGTTCGGGAGCATCGGTCTGATGACACCCCGATCGCGGTCGGTGAGTTCGCAACGCACGATTCGAAGCTCCAGTTTGGGAGCTTGAAACACGTCCATGCCGACGCCATCAACACCCGAGCACGCGTTTCCGGTATCGGCCGCTATCCGGACATAGAGCCTCGGGCGCTGTAACTTTGCACTTTGACCCTAAGGAGACATCTGACTCGGGCTGGTCGGTTCAGTTCGGCGCTCGTCAAACCCGTCGAGCTATCAACTGCTGCGATCATTTCCCTCGGCGCAGTGCTGCTGCAATGTCGGTCATTGCAACGCAGCTTCAGATGGAGCCTGGTTATCGCGCATCACGTCAAGATCGCCATTCACGCGGCCGGTTGCCGGAATGCCGCATCTAGGACGCCCGTTGAACGAGAACCATGTAGTGTTCCGGGCCCTGGCGCCGATAGTCGAGCACCGAGAGACCGACGCCTTCACACCAGGCTCGAATCTGTCCAGGGTCTATCCGATGCTCCGGTGGAGGCCCCTGTTCGCATGGGCCCTCTGGGTGGAACTCCGCCACCACGGCCAGGCCTCCTGGGGGAAGCAATCGCGCCACGCTGCGCAGGATACCGACGGGATCCTCGGCATGGTGCAGGACCATCGTAATCAGCGCCGAGCGGACGGAAAGGCCTGAAGGTGCGAGCACCGCGGCATCCGCAACGATCCGCTGGATTTGTGACACTGCACGTTCCTTTTGAAGGCGCGCTAGGTAGGCCAAGGCTGCGGCCGATTTGTCGACCGCGTAGACAATTCCTTCGCGTCCCACTCGGCCGGCAAGCACCATGCTTACGAAGCCGGGGCCTGCACCCACCTCCAATACGTGGTCCCCTGGCTTGAGGCGCAGAGCATCCATCCACTCGCCCACCAAATGAGCCCGCTTCTCCTGCCGCGCATAGATTTCGGCCCAGGTAAGATGGGTCAGGTCCTTCCGAAATGGTTCCTCCACGACGCCTCTCCGTCACAGACCAAACTGCATGACGGACCATGCTACCAAGCCGAGGCTGACGATGATCGAAACCGCATTCATAACGCGCACGGATTTCGGGCGTCTGGCATCTCTGATCTGGTAGCCCATCACTGCAACCATCGCCAGTGTCATGACCAACATAGCGCGGCGGACAAGCGGGACCGCGGTCATCAGGCTCGTGGACGCACCGCCCAGCCCGGCCGCCAACAACAGCATGTGCAGGGCGTGGTGCTGGCTGGCCAGGAATGCCAGAACCACGGCGCCGATCGAGAGGACCCGTTCCTTCCGCATCATCATTGATTCCTTCTACCCGGCATGTGCCGGATGACCGGGTTCTTGCGGCTGATAGCCCGCCTTTTGGCCGAGGGTTCAGCGTGGAACGGCCAAGGCCGCGCGATCGTAGCCCGACTCCATCGCCTGCCCGATCCGCTTTACTCAGCCGCTGACGAGGGCAGCAGCGGTGGTCATGGAACCGCGAAGCCGGCTCCGAGCCTGCGCGCCGAGGCGAGGCAGGTGGCGCGGCTCTGGGCGTTGTCGGTAATGTCGAAGTAGAGCTTCAATTCGGCATCGGCGATGCCGCAATAGTTCATGGTCCCGACGATGAGCTGGGCCTGCATCGCCTCGTCATAGTGATCGCGCTCATAGGTTGCAGCGCTTCCCGAGGCAGTGCCGATCAGCAGGGCGCGGCGGTGGGGCAGTTGGCGCGCGCCATAAGCCCAGCCGTTGTTCCAGACGCGATCGATCCAACCCTTGAGCATGGCCGGCAGCGACCACCACCAGACCGGAAAGACGAAGGCCATCGCCTCATTGCGTGCGATGCGGACCTGCTCGGCCAGCACCGTGTCGCTGTAGCGCTTGTCGGGATCGTTCCAGTCGGGCTCGTCGGCCTCCGGCATGCGCGGATCGAAGCCCTCGCGATGGAGGTCGGCGATTTCGGAACGATGCCCGCCTTCGTCCAGCCCGGCGACGAAATTGTCCAGCACTGCGCCGCAGAAGGAATGCCGCCGTGGATGACTGAAGACGACCAGAACCTTCACGCCTTCCTCGGATTGAAGGTGGAAACCGTCATCGCGGCGAAGTCTAGCCTGAAGCCGCAGGCTTGACTCGGGTCAAAGGGCCGCTGGAGTCCCGCCCGCTTGCACGGGGACGAGCTTTCCGCTTGCCCGATATCCTCGCATCGGGGTTCGCCGCCTTGCCTCACCCCTCGGCAAATTCGCTCCAGCGCCATCATGATCCCTGTGGGAAACTCGGGCTCGGCCCGGGTATCCACGACTTTTTTCGTGAAAAGCAAGACGTGGACGCCCGCCTTCGCGGGCGTGACGAGCGAGTGTGGGAGCCGCCGACCGTGTCTGTAGCGACGCCCTCAGGGTGTCGGTTGGTCCAATTGCTTTAGATCCGTCGCAGCGGCATCGGCCGTCGGCGTGCCGGGCCCAAGGTCCATGGCCTTCTGCCAGTCGGCCCGAGCGCCGGGCAGATCGTTGCCCAGGCGGCGGATGATACCGCGCTCGAGATAGGCCTCCGGATTCTTGGGCTGCAGGCGGATCGCTTCGTTGATGTCGTCTCTG
>JBGPNG010000294.1:0-3724 GCA_041487395.1 Dongiaceae bacterium | reverse complement strand
GGCGGCCGATCAGCCGCCGAGACACCCACCGAACCGCGACCCGATGTCGCGCTCCCCATTATTTCACGGAAGTGCGACACATCGTAGTGCCCAAGCGACAATTGGGAATATTCGGTCCGGATCGGGTTGTTGCGGTACGGTTTTTCCTTCCGTAGTTTTGACTTGTGTTACCAGTGGTCCGATCCTGGCGCTTCCTACCGAAGCTCAGGTGAATCGAACCACTCGCCAGGGGGCCGCGCCATGAACATCCATGAGTATCAGGCCAAACATCTCCTGCGCCGCCATGGCGTACCGGTGCCGCGCGGCGATGTCGCCCATACGCCGCAGGAAGCCGAAGCCGTAGCCGAGGAACTCGACGGTCCCGTCTGGGTGGTGAAGGCGCAGATCCATGCCGGCGGCCGCGGCAAGGCGGGCGGCATCAAAATCTGCCGCTCGGTCAAGGAAGTCGTCACCAAGGCCGATGCCATGCTCGGCATGAAACTGGTCACGCATCAAACCGGGCCGCAAGGCAAAGAGGTAAAGCGCATCTATATCGAGCAGGGCTCCGAGATTGCCCGCGAGATTTATCTCGCCATGCTCATCGACCGGCGCAGCGGCGGTACGGCCTGCATCGCGTCCACCGAGGGGGGCATGGATATCGAGGAGGTCGCGGCCAGGGCGCCCGAGAAGATCCTCAAGATCGTCCTGCCGCCGGCAGCACCCCTGCAGAGCTTCCACGCCCGGCGCCTCGCCTTCGCGCTCGGCCTCAAGGACCGAGAGGTGCATAAGCTGACGCGCCTGGTGCTTTCCATGTATCGCGCCTTCGCCGATCTCGACGCCAGCCTGATCGAGATCAATCCGCTGGTCGTGACCAAGAGCGGCAAACTGGTCGCCCTCGACGCCAAGATGAGTTTCGACGACAACGCCCTGTTCCGCCACCGCGACATCGAGGATCTGCGCGACGACGGCGAGAGCGATCCGCTGGAGGTCGAGGCCGCGCGTCACGACCTGAATTACGTCAAGCTCGACGGCAACATCGGCTGCATGGTGAACGGCGCCGGGCTCGCCATGGCGACCATGGACATCATCAAGCTCTATGGCGGCCAGCCGGCGAACTTCATGGATATTGCCGGTGCCGCGACCAAGGAGCGCGTCGCCGTGGCCTTCAAGCTGATCTTCTCCGATCGCGGCGTGAAGGGCATCCTGGTCAATGTCTTCGGCGGGATGATGCGCTGCAATTCCATCGCCGAGGGGATCGTGGGCGCGGCCCGCGAGGTGAAACTCGATCGCCCGCTGGTCGTGCGCCTGGAGGGAACCAATGTCGATCAGGGCCGCGAGATCCTGGCCAGTTCGGGCCTGCAGATCATCCCGGCGACGACCTTGGCGGACGCCGCGGAAAAAATCGTAAAAGCGGTCGGGGCGGGGGCCTGAGCATGGCCATCCTCGTCGACAAGAACACCAGGGTCATCTGCCAGGGCTTCACCGGTATCCAAGGCACGTTCCATTCCGAACAGGCCATCGCCTATGGCACGCGGATGGTGGGCGGCGTGACGCCGGGTCGCGGCGGCACCACCCACCTGGGTCTGCCGGTCTTCGACACCGTCGCCGAAGCCCGCGCCGCGACGGGGGCGACTGCCAGCGCCGTCTATGTGCCGCCCGCCTATGCCATGGATGCCATCCTGGAAGCGGTCGACGCCGGCATCGAGCTGGTCGTCGCCATCACCGACGGCATCCCGGTCCAGGACATGGCGCGCGTGAAGCATGAGCTGACCGGCAGCAATTCCCGCGTCATCGGGCCCAATTGCCCCGGCATCATCACGCCGGGCGGCTGCAAGATGGGCATCATGCCGGGATATATCCATAAGCCGGGGCGGATCGGCATCGTCTCGCGCTCCGGCACCTTGAGTTACGAGGCGGCAACGCAGACGACCGCCGCCGGCCTAGGCCAGAGCACGGTCGTCGGCATCGGCGGCGATCCGGTGAACGGCACCAATTTCGTCGATTGCCTGGATTTATTTCTGGCCGATGACGAAACCCATGCCATCGTGCTGATCGGCGAGATCGGCGGTGCGCCGGAAGTCGATGCGGCCGAGTTCCTGAAACAGGCCAAGCGCAAGAAGCCGGTCGTGGCCTTCATCGCCGGCGTCACGGCGCCGCCCGGCCGGCGCATGGGCCATGCCGGTGCCATTGTCAGCGCCGGCGGCGAGACGGCCGCAGAAAAGATCGAGGTGCTTCGCTCGGCCGGCGTCACCATCGCGCGCTCGCCGGCGGAAATCGGCAGCACCATGCTGCAACTCCTGAAGGGCTGAGAAGCGTGACCGCCGCCACCCGTGAGAAGCTGGTTGCGGACGATGGTGCTGCGTTGCTGCCGGGCACGCTTTGCTGCTTTCCCCCGCCGGTGGATAGCGATCATGGCGGCTGGCACCGACATTTCGCGCGCCGTCTGGCCGAATTCTCGCGTCATGCCGATGACGACCCCTATGCCAATCCGATCCAGCTTCTGGCGCTGGAGATCGGCCGGCGGGTCGACGACGGTCAATTGGCTTTGGGCGCCCTCGAACAGCTGATCCAGCGCCTCGTCCTGGCCACCTTCGTCGATCGCGCCCAGCGTTTGGGGCAGCGCCTGGGCGAATGCGACCCGGCGGCCAACGCCGAGCGCCTCGAGGGATTGATCCGGGGCCTCGCCAAAGGCCGGTCCTTCGCCGCGTTCAAGGCCATCGTCGAGCGCGAACAGTTCGGCCTGGTCATGACGGCCCATCCCACCTTCGGATTGACGCCGGAGTTGCTGCGCATCGCGGCATTCCTGGCAACCGATCGCGACGGCGATGGCGCCCCGCTGGGCGCTGCGGCGCGCGAGCGCTTGATTGCCCAGGCGGCCGCTCTCGAACATCGCCCGCCGCGCGCCATGGATCTCGGGGCCGAACATGCGTTGTCGGTCGAGGCCATCCAACATCTCCAGTCCGCCTTGCGCCGGGTCTGGGGCATCGTCTTCGACGTCGCTCGTGCGGCCTACCCGGCCGAGTGGACGTCGCTCGAGCCCCGCCTGGTCACGCTCGCAAGTTGGGTGGGCTATGACATGGATGGCCGCTCCGACATTCGCTGGATCGATAGCCTGTTGCGCCGTCTCGACCTTCTGCTCGTCCAGCTGGCCCATTATCAAGGCGAGGTCGCGGCATTGATCGCGGATTTGCCGGCCAAGTCGCCCGCAATGGCGGACCTCGCAAAACTGGACAAACGACTTGCCGCCATGGCCGTGGGCGTCAAGGCCGAGATCGCCGATTTTCAGACCATCGCCAAGGCGGGTGCCGGCGGCCGGAGCCGCTTGGAGCAAGTCTCGCGCCGGATGCATGCCGGCCGTCCGAAGCGCTTGACCGATACCGCGCCCCTGGTCGCCTTCATCGACCAGGCGCTGGCGACGATTGCCGATGACGCCATCGCCCGCCGGCTCTGCGTACTGAAGGCGGAGATCGCCGTCCATGGGTTGGGCTTGGCCCATATCCATGTCCGCCTCAACGCGACCCAAATTCACAATGCCGTGCGCAAGACCGTGGGCATGGAGGCACCACCCGACGACCCCGCCCATCGCCGCTCATATCTGGCCGGCATCGGCCGGCTGCTCGACGGCGTGGTGCCGGTCAGCATAAATTTCGGCTCGCTGCTCGCCGAACGCTCCTCGGCGAAACGCCTGTTCATGCTTTGCGCCCAGATCCTGAAATATGTCGATGGCAGCACGCCGATCCGCTTT
>JBGPNG010000293.1:0-3728 GCA_041487395.1 Dongiaceae bacterium | reverse complement strand
CACCACCTTGCTGCTGAACTTCATTCTGCTTTACGGCATGTCGGCCCTGCTCAACGGGCCGTGGAAAAATCCGCGCAGCGCCTATCCCACCTCGCCCTCGATTCTTCCCGGTGCGCAGTTTCCCATCCTGCCCGGAGCCTCGCAGCTTCATCTCGGCGTGCTCGTCGCCCTGCTGGCCGTGCCGGCGATCTGGTTCACCCTCAACCGCACCACCTTCGGCTTTGCGATCAAAGCGGTCGGCGAGAATGCGACCGCAGCGGCCTATGCCGGGATACGCACCGCCAAGATCATCCTCGCGACCGCGGCCCTCTCCGGCGGTCTCGCGGGGCTGGCGGGCGTCGGCGAGGTGGGCGGCGTTCATTACCAGGTGATGGCCGATCTATCCCCCGGTTATGGATACACGGGCATCGTCATTGCCATGCTCGCCCGCCTGAATCCCATCGGCGTGCTGCCAGCGGCCGTGTTTTTTGCCGTGGTCATCACCGGCGCCGAGGGGATGTCGCGGGCGACCGGCGTTCCGGTCTTTCTCGCCGACGTGATCCAAGGCGTCTCCCTGCTCTGCATGCTGACCGCCCTGCTCTTCACACAATACCGGCTGCGCCTGGCAAGATCCGGCCATGCATGACATGCTCGCCCAGCTTTTCCAAATCGGCTTTTTCGCGGCCCTGATCCGGATCGCCACGCCGCTGATTTTCTCGACATTGGGCGAGCTATTCGCGGAGCGTTCCGGCGTGATCAACCTCGGGATCGAGGGGATCATGCTGTTCTCGGCCATGACCGGCTTCACTGCTGCCTATTACAGCGGCGATCTGTGGCTTGGCATCGCCGCAGCGGCGGCGACGGGTGCCGTCATGGGGCTGCTCATGGGGCTGATGACCGTGACGCTGGGCGTGTCGCAGCATGTCTCCGGTCTCGGCGTCACGATGCTGTGCACCGGCTTCGCCTTTTATTTCTATCGGTTGATCTTCGGCGAACCGTCCCAGCCGCCAAACGTAGCGCCGTTCCAATCCGTGCCGATCCCGATCCTCCACGATGTTCCCGTGCTGGGACCAATCCTGTTCGACCAGTTCGCGCTCAGCTATCTGGCCTTCGCCGGCGTCGCCGTCGCTGCCTTCCTCCTGAAACGCACACCCTGGGGTCTCAACCTGCGCACCGTGGGTGAAAACCCCCGGGCGGCCGATGCGGCGGGCGTCAACGTCGCCTTCATGCGCTATCAGGCGCTCGTTCTCTCGGGTGCGTTGATGGGCATCGGCGGCGCCTATCTTTCGATCGCGCAATACAACGCCTTTACCTTCGGCGTCATTTCCGGCCGCGGCTGGATCTGCATCGCGCTCGTGGTCTTCGGGCAGTGGCGACCCTGGCGCAGCGCGCTGGGGGCGCTCCTCTTCGCCTTCATCGATGCCTTGCAGCTTCGCCTGCAAGCGAGCGGGCTGATCCATATCCCTTATCAACTCTTCCTGATGCTGCCCTTCCTGCTTACCATCCTCGCCATGGCCCTGGTCTCGCGCAACGCGCGGGCGCCGGCTGCTCTGCTGCAGCCGTTCCGCAAGGAGGAACGTTGATGCTGGATCTTATGGTCCGCGGCGCCAATCTGCCCGATGGGCGCAAAGCCCTCGATATCGCGGTCAAAGATGGGCGCGTGGCCGAGATCGGGTCGGCGATCCAGGCCAAGGCAGCCCGCGAGATCGATGCCCGCGGGCGGCTGGTCACCCCGCCATTCGTCGATGCCCATTTCCATTTGGATTCGACCCTCAGCCTCGGCCAGCCGCGCCTCAACGAAAGCGGCACGCTGCTGGAAGGCATCAAACTGTGGTCGGAGTTGAAGCCGCATCTGACGGTGGAATCGATCAAGACGCGGGCCCATGAATTCTGCCGCTGGGCGATTGCGCGGGGCAGCCTCGCCATCCGCAGCCATGTGGATGTTTGCGACGATCGGCTGCTTGCGGTGGAGGCCCTTCTGGAGGTGAAGCGCGAGATCGCGCCCTGGCTCGATCTCCAGCTCGTGGCCTTTCCGCAGGACGGGTTCTTTCGCTATCCGAAGGCGCGCCAGAATCTGCTGCGCGCTCTCGACAAGGGTGTGGACGTCGTCGGCGGCATTCCCCATTTCGAGCGCACGACGGCCGAGGGTGCGGCCTCGGTAAAGGCGCTATGCGAGATCGCCGCCGAACGCGGCCTGCCGGTCGATATGCATTGCGACGAAACCGACGATCCGCTGTCGCGCCATGTGGAAAGCCTGGCCCATGAGACCCAGCGCCTGGGGCTGCAGGGCCGGGTCACCGGCTCCCACCTGACATCCATGCATTCCATGGACAATTACTATGTCAGCAAACTGATCCCGCTGATGCGCGAGGCGGGACTGCATGTGGTCGCAAATCCCCTCATCAACATCACGATCCAAGGCCGCCACGATACATATCCCAAGCGCCGCGGCATGACCCGGGTGAAAGAGCTGATGGCGGCCGGAATCAATGTCGCCATGGGCCATGATTGCGTCATGGACCCGTGGTACAGCCTGGGCTCCCACGACATGTTGGAAGTCGCCCATATGGGCCTCCATGTCGGGCAGATGACAGGCATGGCGGAGATGCAGCGCTGCTTCGAGGCGGTGACGAGCAACGCCGCCCGGGCGATGGGCCTCGAAGGCTACGGCGTGGCGGTCGGTTGCCGAGCCGACTTCGTCGTCCTTCAGGCGGCCGATCCCGTCGAGGCGCTGCGCCTGAAGCCGGCGCGGCTTCAGGTCGTGCGCGCCGGCCGCGTGATCGCGGAAACGCCGCCGGTGACGACGACGCTCTATACGCAGCAGGCGCCGATCACGGTCGATTTCGGCCGCGGCAGGTAAATACCGGCAGAGCGGCGCACCGATCTTTCGGATTGCGGCGGACGGCCCGGGCATGCTTGCGGGCCACGGCGCGAAAGTTGCCGGAGTGCCGGGGCTCGTCGGACTTCTGGCGGTTCGCGCCGAGATGGCCGCAAATCGCACCTGCCATCGCCTTTGGAACTTGCCCGATCTCGCGCCCGATCAAACCTCTAAAAGGCATATTGCCAGTTACATGTGTTCATGCTCCAATTGCGCCAAGCGGAATCACGCCGACGGTCGTGAGCCCTATGAAACTCGTTCAACATGGCTGGAAGGAGAGCGAGCTCATTGGCGGGCATCGGGCAATTGACTTTGCGAACACCATCTCCGGGTGGGGCACGGACAACGAGGACTGGCTGACCAACTACGCCAGGTTTGCCCAATGGGCACATATGGCGGGTCTCATCGACGAACCCGAATACAGGAAGGCGATGAAAGCCGCCCTCCGCAATCCTCTCATCGCCGATCGTGTCTACGCCGAAACAAGCGAACTTCGCTTCGCTTTCTTGCGCCTTCTGCACGCCGTGAAAGACGGAGATGCCGTCAAAGCCGACGATTTGACGGTCATAAACCATTGGATCAGGCGGGCCGCCGAGGCGTTCCAATTGCGGCAGGTCTCCCGAGCATTTCGACAGGATTGGTCGGACAGCGCCCCGATCCTGCAGAAGCCCTTGCTCGCAGCCGCGCGCACCGTCGGCCGGTTCCTTGAGGAGGCGGATTTCGACAAGCTGAAGATCTGCGCTCTGCCTACCTGTGGCTGGTTTTTCGTCGATGTCTCGAAGAACGGCCGTCGTCGTTGGTGCGACATGACCGTGTGCGGCAATCTGGCGAAGGCACGCCGGTTTCAGGCCCGTCGGCGCGGCGACGGCGT
>JBGPNG010000292.1:0-3751 GCA_041487395.1 Dongiaceae bacterium | reverse complement strand
ATTGCGCGTGGCTGACCTTGCGGTCGACGGAAGCGTCGATTTCCTCGGCCGTGCGATAGGTCATGAGGCGCGCCGCCCACAGCTCGGTCAGGCTGTCGGCCAGCATGAACTGGATTGCCTGCTGCTCGGCCAAGGGCTTGCCGAAAGCGACCCGGCCTTTGACGAAGGACGTGGCCTCATCGATCAGGCGGCTCGCCGCCCCGCAGCAGCGCGCCGCAATCCCGAGGCGTTCGTAGCGAAACCAGTCATAGGTGAAGTCCATGCCCGCACCCTCCTCGCCGATGCGATCGGCAGCGGGCACGCGTACGTTTTCGAAGCGATAGATCGGATGAGTGTCGGCATAGTTGTGGCTATAGGCGGGAATGCGAACCAGAGTCACACCGGGCGCCTTCATGTCGACAAAGAACAGGGCATGGCTGCCGGCATTGGGGCCATCGGCGATCTTCGCCTGAAAAATGAAATGGTCGGAATGATTGGCGCCGGTTACATGCCACTTCTCGCCGTTCAGAATGTAGTGGTCGCCCTCGCGCCGCGCCGTCGCCTGGATGGCGTCGACGTCGGAACCGGCTTCGGCCTCGGTGATGGCATAGCATTCGTCGCGCTCGCCGCGGATATTGGGCATGACCCAGGTTTCCATCAGGTAAGGCGAGGCGGCGCAGGCCGCCACCATCCAGGGCGGCGTCGAGTGATAGCACCAGCCCAGCGCATTGGTGACCTTGCCCATCTCCTGCTGTATCACGACCTGCTCGAGAACGCTCAAGCCCGCCCCGCCCAGCTCCTTGGGGATGGCAAGCGCGTTGAGGCCGATGGCCTTGGCGTTCCGGCGCTGCCGGTCGCGCAGTTCCTTCGGCAGCTTGCCGCCGTTCATTTCGGCTTCGACCTCATGGGGGATCAGCTCCTCGGTCACGAAGCGGCGGACTTTTTCCTGCCAGGCGCGCGCACCCGGCGGCAGCGGATAGGACATAGGTTTTCCCTTACCGAAACTTGAGTCTGTTATCGAAGTTGAATGGCTAGACCTTGGCCAGGGTCTCGTTCAGCGTCCACATGCCGCCCGGCTCCGGCGACTCCGGCAAGCGGGCCACCGGCAGCAGCTCGCGCACCATGTCGTGGAACTGGCGCAGGCACACTTCCTTTTCCGACAGGATGCCGCCCGAATAGCTCTCCGAAGCGAGCCCGACCTGAACCGAGCGGACGAGATCGTCATCCTCGTGCTGCACTTGGGTGTTGATGCGGAAGTTGAGGAACTGCGCCGCGCGAACCTCGCGCCGGTCGTCGCCGGGCAGGCGATAGCTGCGCCCACGGATCCGGCATTTGCCCGGCCCGCTCGGGATCAATTGAAAGAAATCGATCATGTCCGGATAGAGATCGAGGCCGAGATTGGGCAGCAGGGTGTAATAGCTCCAGGCCCGGCGGCGATCCTCCGGCAGATGGGTCACTTCCGGCAACAGCTTCTGATAGTGCCGCTCGCTCCAGTTCTCCGAAGGCTTGTCGCGCAGCCAATGCATCGCCCGCGAGACATATCCCTCGCGCGCCTCGGACTCGTAGCGGCTGCCGAACATCCGATAGAGGCCAGGATGGCCGGCTGGGACGTGATAGCCCTCGAGGTAATTGTCGATGACGTTCTTCCAGTCGACCTCGAAGTCGCCATGCCAATGATGGCCGCAGGGCACCATCTCCTCGAGGCGATAGGACGCCAGCTCGGGCAGATAGGGGGCCAGACGCTCCGCGACACTGGGGCCGACGCTGCGGAAGCGCACGAAGACGAAACCGAGGCAGACCTCGATATCGAGGGGCTTCAGCCCATATTCTTCCTTTTTCAGCCCCGGGAAGCTGGCCTCGGCCGGCACTGCCTTCAGGCTGCCATCCAGACCATAGACCCAGCCGTGATAGGGGCAGCGGATGCCCGAACCGGAACAGCTGCCGTTCTTGCCCTGAAGCACCGCAGCCGCGCGATGACGGCAAACATTGTAGAAGGCGCGTAGTTCGCCGTCCTCGCCGCGGATGACCAAGGCGCGCTCGCCCAGCAGATTGAGCGTGGCGAAGTCCCCGGGCTTCGACACCTCGCCGATGTGGCAGACCAGCATCCAATTGGCGAGGAACAGATACTCCTTCTCCAATTCGAAGAATTCCGGATTGCTGTAGACCCAGCCGGGCAAGGTCAGATGCGAGAAATCTTCCGCGGCATAGGTGGCGGCAAGCCCGGCCGGCAGGGCAGGGGTCTTCTCCTTGAGAGTATCGATGTTGCCGATCATGGCCTTGCTCTCCTTTCGATCCGATCTGTCCGTCGTTGCAATCCGCTGAAACTGTCGTCGTCGTCCTCCTTAGGCCGCGCGCGCCGCCGCCACATGACCGGCGAATTCGCGCGGGAATACGGCCGCCAGCAAGCCGAGGCAAGTTCGCTTGGCCTCTTTGCGGTCGACCGCCGTCGGGCTGGTCAGAATGTCGAGCCACAGCCCGTCGATCATGGCGTTGAGGCCGCGGGCCACCGTATCGGGGTCGACATCGCCATAGCCGCCGCTCTCGACGATCTCACGGCACAGACTCTGCGTTTGTGCGAAATATCCCTCCGACAAGCCCTGGCAGATCTTCAGATATTCCGGCCGCCAGCGCGCTTCGCCCCAGAAGGCGTACCAGACGGTCACTTTCTTCCGGCTCGCCATCACGGGGTCGAAATCGGCGGCGATCATCGCCGTCAGCCTGTCGGCTGGCCGCGAGCCTGCCCGGCGCACGGCATTGGTCCAAAATTGCTCGTATTCCGCTGTCATGAATTTCAAGGTTTCGACCAGCAGAGCCTCCTTGCTGCGGAAGTAGAAATTGACGATGCCTTGGGATAGGCCCGCCGCCTGGGCGACATGGGCCAGGGTGAATTCGGCGAAGCCTCGCTTGGCGAGGGAATCGATCGTCGCCTCGATCAATTGCACACGCCGCGATTCCTTGCTCTCAAGGCGCCCCATGATCGAACCTCGGTCTGAATTATGGCATGATCTCTATCATATTTTCTTTGTAAGTCAATGTTATAACGGCAATAATTCATATATGTTGAATGAGTAGTCAATCAAATCAGAGACTTAGCCAGGGTGATGAAGCGACCTTCGGGCGGCCGTTCTCGCACTGCAACAGGTCTGTTATTCTCCGCCGCCAAACAACGGAGCGCCCGTCATGCGGCAACAGTCCGACGACGGCGCGCTGCGCATCCTGACGATGGATCGGCCCGAATAGCGCAATGCCCTCAACCTGCCGCTGCTGAAGGCGCTCGCCGCTGCCCTCGCACGACGCGAACCCATAGTCAAAGGACGTTGACGATGGCCTTCGATTTTAGCCCCAGCGATGAACAGAAAATCCTGATCGAGAGCGTTCGCCAATTCATGGCCGACGAAATCTTTCCCCATGAGTGCGAGGTCGAGCGGTTGGGGGAAGTGCCGCTGGAGCTGGGCAAACAGATCCAGAAGCGCTCCATGGAGAAGGGGTTGTTTGCCGCCACCATGCCGGAGGCGGTGGGCGGCGGCGGGCTCGACTACATCTCGGTCACGCTGATGGATCGCGAACTCGGAAAAGCCACTTGGGGTTTGATGGGCTGGGTCGGTCGCCCATCGGAGATTCTGAATGCCTGTCGCGAGGATCAGCGCGAAGCCTATCTGTTTCCCGTCATCAAGGGCGAGCGCAAGGAAGCCTTCGCCCTGAGCGAACCCAATGCCGGTTCCGATGCCATGGGCATCCAGACACGTGCGGTCAAGGACGGCCAAGATTACGT
>JBGPNG010000291.1:0-3768 GCA_041487395.1 Dongiaceae bacterium | reverse complement strand
CCGGTGATGCCGAGGCCGATGCGTCTTGAGCCGCGGGCAATTTCGGCCTGTTGCGGCAGAGGAAAGCGCGATGCGTCGATTGCGTTATCGAGCAATCGAACGGCGATACGCGTTGTCTCAATGAGTCCCTCAACGTCAATTCGCGCCTGCGGCGTGAACGGCGACAGCACGAAACGGGTCAGGTTGAGTGAGCCAAGATCGCACGCCCCGTAGGGCGGCAGGGGAATTTCGCCGCACGGGTTGGTAGCACTGATCCGTTCCCGGTAGCGCAGATTGTTCAGTTGATTGATGCGGTCGATGAAGATCACGCCGGGTTCGGCATAGGCGTAAGTGGCGCGCATCATCTTGTCCCACAGCTCGCGCGCGCGCAGCACGCGATAGGTCGTGCCGCCGAAGGAAAGTTCCCAGGGCGCGTCCTCGCGCACCGCCGCCATGAAGGCATCGCTCACCAGCACCGAGAGATTGAACATGCGCAGGCGGCCCGGCGCCTGCTTGGCCTCGACGAAGGCCTCGATATCCGGATGGTCGCAGCGCAGCGTCGCCATCATGGCGCCGCGGCGATGGCCCGCACTCATGATCGTGCGGCACATGGCGTCCCACACATCCATGAAGCTGAGCGGGCCGGAGGCATCGGCGCCCACGCCCTTCACCGGCGCGCCGCGCGGGCGCAACGTCGAGAAATCGTAGCCGATGCCGCCGCCCTGCTGCATGGTAAGGGCGGCTTCGCGCAGATGGGCGAAGATGCCGCCCATGTCGTCGGGGATCGTGCCCATGACGAAGCAGTTGAACATGGTCACGCTGCGCGACGTGCCCGCGCCGGCGAGGATGCGGCCAGCCGGCAGAAACTGGAATCCGCTCAGCGCCTCATAGAACCGCTCCGTCCAATCGGCGCGCGCAGCCGCCGGCTCGGCTTCGGCGAGCGCTGTCGCGACCCGCCGCCAGCTATCCTCGATGGTCTTGTCGACGGGGTTTCCGTCGAGGCCTTTCAGCCGGTATTTCATGTCCCAGATCTGCTGGGAAATGGCGGCAACCTGGGGCATGGCCAGATTCTGACATCCGTCGTTTCAAAGGGCAAATATTCTAAGCCCGTTCCCTTTATGTTTCCATCGGAATCGGCCCACCGGTAGATTACTCTAATGCATTGCGCCGATTGAGAAATTTCGAGTCAGCCGACGTTGCCATGCGCAGGAATGGCGCGCCCACCGCATGTAACTCCACGGGCCATCCGGGAGGAAAGCCCCATGCGTATCCTGCGTCACATTGGTTCTCGCCGGCACCCTTGCCGGCTGCGTCATGGTCGCCCGGCCGCATCCCTATCATGCTATCGCTGCTAGTAGCTTTCGGCGCATAGCCGGTTAGCCGCGCAGGACTCGGCCGGCTCCCGCCGCCGCGGGCGAGCCGTGGCGGGTTTCGTAGTGGGGGACATCGATCATCTGCCGGGTGCCCGCCGCCACATCGTAAATGTGGAAGGAATCCATGTTGCGCCCATAGAGGTGCAGGCTGATGCATGTCTGCCGCTCCTCCGGCACGCCCGTCATGTGGATGTGGTCCGGGTTGGGCACGAAACTGGAAATCGCCGACGGGTTGAGCAGCATCACGCCGCCGCGTTTCAGCCGGATGCCGCTGTCGGCGGTGATGTCGCCTGTGGCCGACATATAGCTGCGCTCCTCCAGCATGCCGCGCACGACTCCCACCACGCCCCAACTGCCGTGGTCATGCACCGGCGTCCACTGCCCGGGCAGCCAAACCAGCGCGAAGAGCGAAAGATCGCCGCTCGGGCAGATGTAGATCGCATTACGCGCGTAATGCGCCGGGTCGGCATGGAAATGCTCGGCGGCCAGGAAGTCTTCCGCCTTCATCGCCAGAGTTTGCATCATTGGCGCAATGGCGATGACCCGGTCCGCTGCTTCTTTCTCTTCGCCGATGACGGCCCTGCAACCGGCAATGAAATCGGCCAAGGACTTATGCATCGTCCAGCCCCCCTGCAAACGGAACGGATGATCCACGGCCGGGCACGATACCTCAGCCTCTTGCCAACCGCTCACAAGCCGTTTCCAGCCGCCGTTCCAATTCGGCCATGAAAGGCTTGCGGGCCATGCCCGGCGGGATCGCCGGCAGGAATTCCAGCGTGATGAGGCCGGGTTTCTTGATGAAGCTGCGGCGCCCCCAAAACAGGCCGGAATTGAGGGCGACCGGCACCACCGGCAAATCGAGATGGGTATAAAGGGCGGCCACACCCGGTTGATAGGGCAGATGCGCACCCGGGGCAACGCGCGTTCCTTCGGGGAAGATCAGGATGTCGCGGCCTTCTTCGCGCCGGCGCCGGGCCGCGGCAATCATGCGCTTCAGCGCCCTGGCCCGGCCACGGCGGTCGACGGGGATCATCCCGGCGCGCAGCAGAAAAAGCCCGAACAGCGGCAGATATATCAGCTCCCGTTTCACCACATAGGCGGGATAGCGCAGGTAATGGGCGAAGACGAAAGTGTCCCAGCTCGACTGGTGCTTGACGGCATAGATCGCGGCGCCCTTGGGCAAATTCTCGAGGCCGAGCACGCGGTGCTCAAGGCCGATGAGCAGCTTCAACAGCCATAGGATCACGCTCACCCATAGGCGGCCGAACCAGTAAATCACTGGATAGGAAAACAGCAGCAGCGGCAGGCCGAAGACGAGGACGAACGCGGTCCACAGATTGTAGCCGACATTGAACAGCAGCGAGCGAAGCCCGGCCATTCAGCGCCCGAGGATGCCGGCGACCGCCGCGCGGGCCAGCGCCACCAGATATTTGTTGTACTCGCCGATCAGCAGGCTCGCCGTGCCGGGGGAGCGCCACCAGGCGTTGCGCTTCACCTGATCGGGGAAGACGGGATGAATGAGGATCTCGACGCCGGGCATGGCACGCCGAAACTCAAGCAGGCTGCGCGCCATGTGATAGTCGGCGGTGACGAGGCGCAGCGAATGGAAGCCCTCGGCCTTCATCCAGGCCGCCGTCTCGGCCGCATTGCCCAGCGTGCTGTCGGCGGCATGGCCGACGACGATGCAACAATCGACCAGGGCCGTCGACGGCTTCTCCGCCTCGGCCGGCAGGCTCGCCACCAGATCGGCCACCTTGGTATCGACATTGACGCCGGAGACGAACAGCTTACCGGCGAGCCCGTGGATCAACAGGCGCATGCCCTCCTGCAGACGCTCGCTGCCCCCTGTCGGGACGACGATGGCATCGCTGCGGCGCTCCGGCCGATCGACGCTGTCGGGCAGTTCGGCGATGAACAGCACCAGCCCCAGGAGCCAGGCCAGGGCCAGAAGGATTACAAACTTCAGCAGGCTCCTCATGGCGCGGCTGCCAACAGCGCATCGACCGCCGCGGCAAGGTTTTCATGGACCGCGACCGGCAGGACATGCGGGGGCAGGCCCGCCGCCTGGGCGGCGCTGCCCGTGCCGCTGCGCAGCAGGACGCGCCGGCAGCCCGCGGCCGCGGCCGCTTCCAGATCGCTGAGCGCATCGCCGATCATGACCGTGTCTTCGGGCGCGACGCGGAACCGGCGCATTGCCTCGAACAACATGCCGGGTGCCGGCTTGCGTCGCGGGCCGGCGCGGTTCGGCGCGTCGGGGCAATGAAACAAGCCGTCGAGCCTGGCGCCCTCGCGGGCGAGCTCGCCCTGCAATTTGTCGTGGATCGACCTCAGCATGCCCTCGTCGATCACACCCCGGCCGACCACGGATTGATTGCTGCAAACCGCGACCAGGCGACCCGCGGCGTTGAGGCGGGCT
>JBGPNG010000290.1:0-3776 GCA_041487395.1 Dongiaceae bacterium | reverse complement strand
CCCGCTCGAAATCAGGCAACCTCGAGGGGCAGCGGCGTCTTGATTTGAATGGGCTCCAGGCGATCTTTGTTCAGATAGCGCTCCATGAACCGGAAGCCGCGCGTGATGATGAAGGTCAGGACGACATAAAGCATCGCTGCGGCAAGCAACGGCTCGTAGACGCGGAACGTCTGGGCCACGATAAATCTCGCCGTGCCCATCAGGTCGAGGATGGTCACTGTCGACAGCAGCGCCGTGGTCTTCATGAGAAGGATCGTTTCGCCGCTCATGGTCGGCAGGCAGATGCGGATCGCCCGCGGCAGCACGATGCGCCAAAAGATCAGCCATTTTGACATTCCGAAGGCGCGGCCGGCCTCGATTTCGCCGAAGGGAACGGCCTCGATGGCGCCGCGCAGGACATTTCCGGTATAGGCGGCCGTGTTCAGACTCAAGGCGACGACGCCGTACCAAAAGGCGTCGCGCAGGAAAGGCCAGAGGAAGCTGTAGCGAATGGCTGGCGTGTGGGCCAGGATCGCGCCGCATCCGTAATAGATGAGATAGAGCTGCACCAGGAACGGCGTGCTGCGGAAGAGCTGGATATAGCCGTGCGCCGGCACCCAGATAAGCGGATTCTTGGAAGTCCGGGCGAGCGCCACGCCGAGCGCCATTGCGTTGCCAACGAGGAAGACGATCACGGTGATTTCGATGGTGAGCCATGTGCCATAGGCCAACTGTGGAAACATGCTCAGGAAATATCCGAAACCCATGGCGATTTTCCCGTCAGGCTCTTCGCACGCCGCGATTTGTGCGACGTTCGATGTAGGAGATTCCGAAGTTCGAGAGCGTGGTCAGCAGCAGAAAAATCATGCCGGTCACGAGGTAGAAGAAAAAATAATCCTTGGTGCCGGAAGCCGCCGTCTTGCCGGTGAACAGGAGTTCGCTGAAACCGACGACGCTGATCAGCGAACTGTCCTTCAGCATATTGACCCAGAGATTGTTCAAGCCGGGGAGCGCGTAGCGGAACATCAAGGGAAACAAAATGCGCCGGATGCGCAACACCGCCGGCATGCCATAGGCCCTGGCCGCTTCCATTTGGCCTTTCGGCACGGAAAGGATGGCGCCGCGCAAAACTTCCGTCGAATAGGCGCCTTGAACGAATCCGAGCGTGGCGATGGCGGCGGCAAAGCCGTTGATCTGAATATCTTGGCCAAATCCGACTTCGACCAACAAAGCCTGCAGCGCCGTCGTGCCGGTGTAGTAGAGCAATAGGATGAGAAGGAGTTCGGGCACCGCGCGAATAAGTGTGGTGTAAGCCTCGGAAACCCAGAAGGCGGCCTTGTTGCCTGAGAGCTTCGCCCAGGCGCCCAGCAAGCCAAAGACCAGGCCGATGATATAGCCGCAGAACGAAATTTGGAGCGTGAGCCAGACGCCGGCGATGAACTCGTCACCCCAGCCCTTATCCCCGTAGCTCAGCAGCTCAAGATAAGACGGTAGCGACCCCATTACGCCCCCAGGAACCCTGTTTTCGCCGGACGCCTTTATCGGCGCCTTCGGCTGCCGGTTGGGACCGCCTTCGCGATCTGTATCGCGGAGACGGCCCCTTCCGTCATTTTAGTTAGTTCAGCGGCTTAGCTGCCGTAGACGTTGAAGTCGAAGTACTTCTTCGCAATCGCGTCATAGGTGCCATTGGCCCGCACGGCCGCGATCGCCTTGTTCAGCTTCTCCTTCAGCTCGGTGTTGGTCTTGAGAATTCCGCCACCGACGCCTTCGCCCAGGATCGGATCCTTGGGCGCCGTCGCCTTGACCTCGAACTCCTTGCCCTGGTCCGTCTTCAGGAAGTCGGCCAAAGCAATCGAATCGGCCATCTCGACATCGATGCGGCCGGCCACGAGATCGGCGTTCACGTTGTCCTGCGTGTCATAGACTTTGACGGTCGCAGCAGAGCCGAAATACTTTTGCACGAACTGGGCATGAATGGTCGAGGTCTGCGCCCCGATGATCTTGCCCTTCAGGCTGTCGGGGTTGTTGAAGTCGATGTTGTAGCTCACCGCCTTCGGCCCGATGATCACGGCCGGTGTCTGATAGTATCTGTCGGTGAAGTCGATCGTCTCCTTGCGCTTGGCGGTGATCGACATCGACGACCAGATCACGTCGAACTTGTTCGCCTGCAGGGCCGGAATGATTCCGTCCCAGGCGACTTCGACGATGGAGCATTTGGCCTTCAATTCGGCGCAGAGGGCATCCATCAGGTCGACTTCGAAGCCGACCCATTTGCCGGAGGCGTCCTTGCTGGTGAACGGCGGATAGGGTTCCGCGGCGATGCCAAATCTGATGGTATCGTCGGCGCGGGCGGCGAAAGTGGTCAGCGCCAGCATCGCGCTGAGGACGATGCCCCCCAGAACATATTTCTTCATGGTTTTCCCTTATGGTCGTTGTTTGTCGTAGCCACGGCGGCCAACTGCACCCCTGTGCGCAACGCTTTAGGAGCGACGGACCCGCAGTCTGCCGCCTTTTTATTAGCACTCCTCGGGCCTCTTTCCTAGCCCGTCGCCGGTATTCCTCTCCCCTGGACAACCTCGCCTAAAGCAGCTTTCCGGGGTTCATCATCCCCTGGGGATCGAGTGCCGTCTTGACGCGCTGCATCAATTCCAACTCGATAGCCGGCTTGTAGCGCCGGATTTCCTCTCGCCGCAGCTGGCCCAACCCATGCTCGGCGCTGATGGAGCCGCCATGGCGGCTGACGATGTCGTGGATCAGGCGGTTGAGAGCCGGGGCGTGGGCGAGGAACTCGGCCGCGGCCAAGCCCTGGGGCTGGAACAGATTGAAGTGAATATTGCCGTCGCCCAGATGCCCGAAGGCCAGCACCCGCATGCCGGGCAGCGCCGCCTCGGCCGCTGCTTTCGCCTCGATCAGGAAATCGGGCACGGCCGCGACCGGAACCGCCACGTCATGCTTGACGCTGGCGCCGGCCGCGCGCTGTGCCTCGACGATGGCTTCGCGCAGGAACCACAAGCGGCGCCTTTGCGCCTCGCTCTCGGCGACCGTCGCATCGACCAGAAGTCCCTCGTCCAGGGCCTGGGCCAAGGTCTGCTCGGCCACGGCGTGCAGGCCGCTCGTCTCGCTGCTGCTGGACAGTTCGATCAGCAGATAATGATCATGCGGTTCGGCGAAGGGATCGAAGCTGCCGGCGACATGGGCCAGCGCCAGGTCGAGGCAGGCGCGCGGAATCAGCTCGAAGCTGGTCAGCCCATCGCCGCTAGCATTCCGAAGACGCTCCAGAAGCGCCAATGTCGCGGGCAGGCTCGCCGCGGCGGCAAAGGCCGTGACCCGCTCGCGGGGCCGGGGAAACAGCTTCAGCACCGCTGCGGTGACGATCCCCAACGTGCCCTCGGCGCCGATGAATAGCTGCTTCAGGTCGTAGCCCGTGTTGTCCTTGCGCAGCGCGCGCAGGCCATCCCAGATCCGGCCGTCCGGCAGCACGACCTCGATGCCCAGCACCAGATCGCGCATATTGCCATAGCGCAGCACGGCGATGCCGCCGGCATTGGTCGAGAGATTGCCGCCGATGCGGCAGCTGCCCTCGGCGGTGAGGCTGAGGGGAAACAGCCGGTCAACCGCTTCGGCTTGCTGTTGCACCTTCTGCAGGATGCAGCCTGCATCCACGGTGATAGTGTAGTTCGCGGGATCGAGGGCACGGATCCGGGTCATGCGTTCGAGGGACAGCAACAGGCTCCGGCCGCTCGGCAGCGGAACCCCGCCGCCCACGAGGCCCGTATTGCCGCCTTGGGGCACGATGG
>JBGPNG010000289.1:0-3779 GCA_041487395.1 Dongiaceae bacterium | reverse complement strand
CGGCGGCAAGATCGAGCTTGCCGGTGGCCGCGGCGGGCTTGTCGCGGGTGACGACGCGGTAGTCCCAGTTGCCGTCCTTGAAGAACCACTGGTAATCCCAATCCTCGGGGATCAGGCGATATTGCAGGCCGCCGGTCGCGTCGGCCTGGCCCGCGGCGTTCACGGCGACGATTTCGAACCCGGCATCGGCGCCATTCTCCACCGCCCCGTCGCTGAACAACGGCTTCAGCCCGATGGTCAGCGCATGATTGCGGATCGGCAAGGACAGGCTCTTGATCACCGGCCGGCCACCGAACTCGTAGACCTCCGTGCGCAGCGTCGCCTTCAGGGGCTGGGCCGTATCCGGCAATTCGGGCGGCGTCATGTCGAACGACGCCAGCCCTTTGTCGTCCGTCGTCGTATCGTCGAAGGGCTCCACCTTGGCTTCGACCTTTTCGTCGGCAAGCCCGAAGACATATCCCGGGAAGAGATCGGCGAAGGCGGCATTGTCCTGCTCCACCGTCACCGTCGCCTTGACCAGCAGTCCGGCACCCGGCGCGCCATAGAGATATTTGCTTTCCAGCTCGACTTCCGTCGGCTGGCCCGGCTGGATGACCGTGACGCCGGTCGTCAACTTGCTCTCGATATGGGCGGGAAGGACATCCTCGACCAGGAAGCTCATGCTGCCGATGGGCGCGCCCTTGGGATCGAGATAGGCTTCCACCGTCCAACTGCCGGTGCGGGCCGAGGCCGATATGGGCATGTCGACGCCGTAGCCGCCGGCGCCGGCGTCGTTCAGCGCATAGCGATGGGCCTCGACCTCATCCGGGCGCACGAGGCGCAAGGTCAGCGGCAGGCCGGCCAGCGCGCTGCCGGCCGTGTCACGCAGCAGGGCGCCCAGATGCACGGTCTCGCCGGGGCGATAGACTCCGCGGTCGCTATAGAGAAACACGTCGCCTTCGCGCGGCGCCAGCCGGCCACCGACGCCGCGGTCGGACAGATCGAACGCAGGTCGCGTGAGATCGAGAAAGGCGAAATCGCCGTCGCGCCGGAAGACCATGACCGCGGTCGCCGTGCGTCCGTCGGTGCCGCGCATCAAGCCGGGCGCAAATGTCGCCCGGCCGCGACGGTCGGTGACGACCGTGGCAAGCTCCTCGTTATTGCGGGCGTAAAGCTTCACCGTGATCCGGTCGAGGGCGCGGCCGCTATCGAGGGAGCGCACGAAGACATTCAATCCGTCGGCGCCATCCATGGTCGTCAGGCCCAGATCGGTCACGATCAGCCACTGCGTCGCCTTGCTGCCGTAACGATCCTCGCCACCGTCGGTGCGTTCGGCGACCAGCAGGTAGACGCCCGGCAGCATCTGCGGAACCATTTCGCTGATCGGGACCAGCGTCGTGACGCGCTTGTTGCGGTCCGGCTGGACGTCGACGGTGCCCTTCCACATCTCCTCGCCGCTGTTTTGCGCGATCGTATCGGCGTCGTAGTTGTCGACCGCGCGCAGGAACGTGCCTCTCTGAATCGCATCGACGATATTGCGGTCGCCGATCTTCAGCAGCCGTAGTGCCGCCTTGCTGACGTTGACGCTGTAGAGCGGCACGCCGATGGATCCGGTTTTGGGCAACACGTAAGTCGCACTCTTGAAACCCAGCGAGGGCTCGCTGTCGCCGACGACGAAATCGACATTCTCCTCCTTCGCCAGTTTCTCCTGATCGGCGTTCGGCAGGCCGGGCAGCACGGTGACCCTATAGTGCCCGCCGAAATCCATGCCGCCGATGCAAAGCTTGGTATCGCTGACCGAAAAGGAGGGCCCGTTCGGCGCTGGCGAAATCTTGACGTAGTCCTCGTAATGGACGTCGCTCGCCGGCGACAGTGCACCGTAGAACTCCAGGCAGATCTCCGGCCGATCGCCTTGCGCGGCGGTGCTCTTGCCGATCACGCGGAAACGCAAAGACTCCGCCAACATGTCGGCATGGTCCTTGATGCCCTGATCGAAGGCGAGTTTCAGGCTCTCGCGATAGGCCTCCAGCGCGCCACCGGGATTTTCGCCCTTCTCCAGCATCCGGCCGAGCTTTGCCAGGGCGGCGGCCTTGTCCTGCAATGTCTCGGCGGCGGCATAGGCATTGTAGGCCGCTGCATTGGCGTGATCGAAATCCCTCTCGCGGGCCTGCGCGTTGGCGAGCGCCGTCCAGGTGGAAACGCTGTTCTCGCCCGCCGCGATGGCCTTCTCGTATGCCGCGACCGCAGCCGCGATATCGCCGCGGCCGATCGCGATATTGCCCTGGGCGATATCGGCGGCTCGGCCTTCCGGATCTTCGGTGCTGCCGTAGCGATCCTGTATGTCCGCCGTGTATTGAGCGGCGATCTCGGCAATCGATTGCAAAGAATCGGCGCTGGCCACAAAGGGCAAGCTCGCCAACCCGAACAGAACGATGATCAGGCGAAGCGGGAGAGAACGAAATGTGCGAGGCATGTGAATTCCGCCGCAGGCGTGTTGGGGGAAGGACAACCGTTGCGATTCTGACAGGAACAATCGGGGAGTAAAGCGGTGCCGGGCCAGGGTCCCCCAACCTGCCGGTAACCAATTGATAAGCCTGAGAAACGAGGGCCGTCTTCGGGATGCGAGCCACGGATGATGCGCCGCGCTCGAACCCCGTTGCGCCTGAATCGATTCCGTGTATAGTGCGCCGCTTCGCCGGGGCCGCCCCTGGCGAAATCCCTGCCGACCCTTCGAGGATCGGCTAGGTCCGGGCGGCTGATGTCGGGAAATCCCCGCCAGCGCCGGACCGCAAGAACAGCCATAGGGAGCACATCTCGGATGTCGTTCTACGAGAATATTTTCATCGCCCGCCAGGACGCGACGGCCGCCCAGGTCGAAGCTCTGGCCGATGCCTTCAGCGCCATCGTCGCCGAACAAGGCGGCAAGGTGACCAAGAAGGAATATTGGGGCCTGCGCAACCTCTCTTACCGGATCAAGAAGAATCGCAAGGGCCACTACATGCTGCTGAACCTCGACGCCCCGCCCGCCGCGGTGGCAGAGATGGAGCGCAACATGCGCATCAACGAAGACGTGCTGCGGCTTTTGACCGTTCGCGTCGAAGCCCTCGAGGAGGGTCCCTCGGCGATGCTGCAGAGCCGATCTCGCGACGACCGCCCACGCGGCGGGCGCGAGCGCGACGACCGGCCGCGGCGAGAGCGCGGCGAGGGCTTCGTAGCACCCGAAGGAGAGCCGGCATGAGCATGAGCCAAACCGACGCACCGCGCGGTGGTGGCGGGGCTGGAGGCGCGACGCGCCGCCCCTTCTTCCGGCGGCGCAAGACTTGCCCCTTCTCGAGCGATCACGCCCCCAAGATTGACTACAAGGACGTGAAACTGCTGCAACGCTTCCTGTCCGAACGCGGCAAGATCGTGCCGAGCCGCATTACCGCGGTTTCCGCCAAGAAGCAGCGGCTGCTCGCCCAGGCGATCAAGCGCGCGCGTTTTCTCGGCCTCCTCCCCTATCTGTTGAAATAGGAGGGCGGAATGGAAGTCATCCTGCTCGAGCGCGTCCAGAATCTGGGCCAGATCGGCGATGTGGTGAAGGTGAAGCCGGGCTATGCCCGTAACTTCCTGCTGCCGCTGCGCAAGGCCTTGCGCGCCACCGAGGCCAACAAGGCAAAGTTCGAGACCCAGCGGGCCCAGATCGAGGCCGCCAATCTGGAAAAGCGCGGCGATGCCGAAAAGGTCCGCAGCAAGGTCGACGGCTTGAAGGTCGTGCTGATCCGTCAGGCCGGCGAAACCGGCCAGCTCTTCGGCTCGGT
>JBGPNG010000288.1:0-3785 GCA_041487395.1 Dongiaceae bacterium | reverse complement strand
CTGGACGCCGCATTGGCCAAACTGCAGTCGATTCAGGAGGTGCTGGATTTTGAGAAGTACCAGCCCGAGGTCAAGCTGACCTTTGCGCAATATCTCGCCAAGACAGTGACGGATCAGCGCGTGGCCCAGGGCAGGAAGCTGTTGGAAGAAAACCGTCCGATCCTGGAACGGGTAAGTGCCGCCTACGGCGTGCAGCCCCAGTACATTGTCGCTCTTTGGGGGGTTGAGTCCGACTATGGGCGCTTCACCGGCGGCTATCCGGTCATCGGGGCACTTGCCACCTTGGCCTATGGCGGCGAGCGCAAGGACATGTTCCGCACGGAGCTCATCGATGCCCTGCGGATTCTGGACGAGAAGGACATTTCACCGGAATTGATGACCGGCTCTTGGGCCGGGGCGATGGGACAGTGTCAGTTCTTGCCGTCGAGCTTCCTGCACTATGCGGTCGATTTCTCCGGCGATGGCCGACGCGACATTTGGACCAATCAGGCTGACGTGTTTGCTTCAACCGCAAACTACCTCGCCAGCTTCCAATGGAGCCGCGATCAGACCTGGGGTAGAGAGGTCAAGCTGCCGCAGGGATTTGACCCCTCTCTCATCGACTGGAAAAGCGATAAGCCGGTCCAGGAATGGCAGCGTCTCGGGGTCCGCAACCCGGATGGAAGCGATCTTGTGGCGTCGGAGTTTCCCGTGTCACTGGTGGCGTCCGATGGGGTTGCGGGACCTGCCTATCTTGTCAATCCGAACTACAAGGTCATCATGAAATGGAACCGATCCACCTATTTCGCGACCTCGGTCGGGTTGCTGGCCGACAGGATCGCGGGGGGATGAAGAGGCTCCGGTCGGAAGCGAGTTTGATCCCGGGATCAGATATCTAGGGGCGGGTCACGCGATCTGACGTGGCTCTCGACCGACCTAGGGCGCCCAACTGGCGGTCCAGGCCCAGCCTGGATGTTATTGCCGCCAAAGAGCACCCGGACGATGGCGCCAGCAAACAGCGGCGATTTCAGGACGCTCGCGCCACAAGTGGCAAGAGGCGTTGCCGAAAATCCCTGAAGCACCGGTGAGGCGGCGGACGCTTTTCATGTTTTTGTCCGCCAATGGATGATTTCTTGGCACGCCTCGAATTTAGGGCTCGTCCCGCACGGTTAATTATCTATTAAACGTGAATCTACGAAACGCCCTATAACCCATTAATGATTCAGCAATTATGTTTGATCATGATAAGCGCCGTGAGAGTTTCACGCATCGGAGGCGATACATGATTCGTTGGCTGTTGGGCGCGATCATCACTGCTGCGCTGTGGGTGCCGGCTATCGAATCGGCATCCGCCGGATGCGTCAGATTCGAGGAAGCGCGTTCCGGCGAGGCTGCCCTTATCAATGCTTGTGGGGTGCCGGTGAACGTCGGCTATAGCGTGTCACGGCAGTCGTCGGGCACCGACTCTGCCGACATGGTGCATCTGCCCATGGCGGCCGGCAGCCGGATGGAAATTTGGGCGGCGGGCCATGCACCGGTCACCGGCGAATATCGAATCAAGATCTACTCCTGCAGCGCCCCGACAATTCTCGTCTACCCCCGCGGCGGTCGTCCGACCTGCCAACTGAACTCGGCGGACGCCGGCTGAACTGCTGGCCGCAGCAGCTATCCACCCCGCTTAACCAATAGGCTAAATCGCCAGCGGCACGATGGTTCGCCGTCGGCGGGCGCGGCAGCCTCAGCCCTGCCGCGAAGTTTCGCCGTAGCAACCTTACGCGAGACTGGCTTTAGCCGTTTGCCTCTTGGCTCACCGAAGCCGATACGGTTGACGCAGCAGTGCTGCTCATCACGGGCGCCGTCTCGTCGCCGGCTGGCTCCTTGGCCAGCACGTCGATCTGGCCTGAGATAGTCCCGCCGCGGGCGATTTCGATCTGGCCATAGCGGATGTTGCCGACGACCTTGCCGGTCGAATGAATGATCAGCTTCTTGCTGGCCACCAGTTCGCCGTCGAAATGACCGCTGATTTCCGCTTCCTCAATTTGTGCTTTGCCTTTGAAGACGCCCGTAGAGGAGATCTCGATCGACCGGCTGTCGGACAATGTGGCTTCGACCTGGCCTTCGACGATCAGCCGGTCGCAAGCGCGGATCTCGCCGCTGAGCGCAATTCCTCGGCCGACCACCAGTTTCTTGCTGTCGAGATCGCCGGGTGCCGACGGCGCCACCTCCGCCCGACGGCCCGTGACGGCCGTCACGTCCGCCGCACGGCGGGGTGCCTCGACCATCGGCGCTCGCGGCACAGGGGCCATGGCGCTGTCAGTGCGATACATGCGCGGCCCGGCGGAATCGCCGGCCGTGGCCCCCGTCTCCGGTCCGGTAATGGGATTGCCGTCCTGATCCTTGCGTCTGCCGAGCATGTCAAAGCCCTTTCCGTTGTCCTTGCGCCTGCCGAGCATGTCAAAGCCCCTTCCTTTGTGGCCCGTTTCGTCTCTGGAGGGCGGACTGTGGCACTCAACCGCCGCCGGTTCCGTGGCAAATTTGTGATTCCGCCTTGCCCTCGGACTTGCGCCCGGGCGCCCCGGTCACAAATCTTTAATCCGGCGCAACTCCTCCTGGCGTGACGTGGCGCGTCAGGAGCTGCCGCAAGAGAATCTCCAGCACGTCCGTCGCTCATATCGAGGCGGCGTTGACCGGCCTTGACCTTCGGCTGAACCGACGATTCAACATTTGCCTCGCGACTATTGCTTCAATCCGAGGCGGGTGGAGCTCCGATGGGCACTCGATCCCCGAGTTCGCGGTCCTCGACCCGCGTGAAGATCGCAAGACCGAGCCCGAGGCCGACGGCAACCGCCCCGAATAGGAATGCGAAGGCCCGCGCGACCACGATGCGGGCCTCGGGCGGCAAAGAGTGCTGCGTCAGATCCTCGAGACTGGCGACCGGGCCGATATGGGTCAGCGCGGCCGCGGCAAGGCCGAGGACGAGGGCGGAGCCGGCAGCGACGCCGAAGGCGCCGCCAAGCGCGCGCGCGAAGGCTACGGCGCCGCTGATGATGCCGAGATGGTGCCGCTCCACCGCATTCTGCGCGGCCACCGTGGTGCAAGGGAAAATCGGACCAAGCCCAATGCCGGCGATCATGAGGATGCCGGCAGCGTAAGGAGCCGACAGATGCGGGGCGAGAAGGGCGAACACGCCAAGCGCCAGGATCGTCAAGGGCAATCCGACCATCGGTGGCCGCTTATAGCGGCCGCGGCGGCGCGAATACATTCCCGCGACATTGGCCGTCAAGGTGGTCGACAGCATGAAGGGAATCATCAGCAGGCCGGCCTCGCCGACCGGGCGGCCCAGCGCGATCTGAAAATAGATGGGCGCCAGGACGGCGAGTGCGAGATAACAGCCATAGACGACGAAGATCGTGGTCAGCACGGGCCGGATGACCCGGTCGCGCAGAAGCTGGGGCGGCAGGATCGGCTCATGCGTTCGCACCTGCTGCAACACGAATGCCGCGCCCAGGACAAACGCGACCGCTCCCAGAGCGAGCATTCCGGGGGCCGTCCAAGCCAAGCGCTTGCCACCGAGCGAGAGCACCAGGAGTATCGCCACCGTGGCGCCGGACAGCAGCACAATGCTGGCGTAGTCGATCCGCGCGCGATGATGATCGATGGGAAGCTTGCGCAGCGCATGATCGGCAATTCCGAGCGCCAGCAAGCCCAGCGGGAGATTGATCCAGAAGATCCAGGGCCAGCCGTAGTATTGGGTCAGGATGCCGCCGAGCGTTGGCCCCAGCACGGAAGCCGATCCCCAGACCATG
>JBGPNG010000287.1:0-3795 GCA_041487395.1 Dongiaceae bacterium | reverse complement strand
TGACCAAACTGAGAGACAGGTTCGGCTTCGTTGCGTTCAAGTTTCGCATCGGAAAGGAATGCGGCCATGACCAGGACGAGTGGCCCGGCCGCACCGATACGATCGTCCCGCTGGTGCGCAAGACCCTGGGGCCGGACGTGAAGCTGCTGGTCGATGCCAACAGCTGCTACACGCCGAAGAAGGCCATCGAGGTCGGCCGCATGCTGGAAGACAACGATATCTGCCATTTCGAGGAGCCCTGTCCCTATTGGGAATATCATTGGACGAAGGAAGTGACCGAGGCGCTGAAGCTCGACGTGACCGGCGGCGAGCAGGACTGCGATCTCGCCTTGTGGCGCTTCGCGATCGAGATTCGGGCCGTGGACGTGGTTCAACCCGACATCTGCTATTTAGGTGGCATCAGCCGCACTTTGAAAGTGGCCGAGATGGCCAAAGCTGCCTCGCTTCCTGTCACTCCTCATTCGGCCAATTTGTCGCTTGTCACCGTCTTCACGCTGCATTTGATGGGCGCCCTGAAAAACGCCGGTCCGTATGTCGAGTTTTCCATCGAAGGGCCGGACTATTATCCTTGGGATGGGTATTTATATTCGCCCGCCCTCGCGGTGAAGGACGGCAAGGCTCAGATTCCCGACGGCCCCGGCTGGGGCGTGGAGATCAACAAAGATTGGCTGGCTTCAGCGGCATACCGGAAAAGCGAACTGGAATAGGGCAAGGTCCGGCCCCGGTGTCGCCGATCAAGAGCATGCAAAGGGCCAGCTGGATTTGGGGGCCGGTTCATCGATGACTGTCCGTTCCGCCGGCCCTGGCTCGATCAGCCTTGGTTCGGCCCGAGCATCGCTCCGCTTCGAGATCGCCGGCTGGTGCGCCTTCTATGTCGTCGTCTTTACCCTGATCCAGGTGCTCGATCACGGGCCCGGCAATCTGGTGAATGACACGCTGGAGGCCTACGCCTGGGGCCAGGAGCTGCAGTTCGGCTACAGCAAGCACCCCTTCTTCTGGGCCTGGGTCGCCTATGGCTGGTTCAAGGTCTTGCCCACCGCCGATTGGGCTTTCTATCTGTTGGCTTCGGTCAACGCCGCCGTCGGGCTCGCTTGTACCTGGTTCGTCGCCCGCCGTTTCCTGCCGGTCGAGCGGGCGACGGGTGCCGTGCTCTGCCTGCTGATCACGACGACCTATGTCTGCTTTGTCCAGCGCTTCAACGCCAACACGATCCTGGTGTCGCTCTGGCCGGCGACGACTCTCGCGGTGTTGCGCGCCGTTGAGCGCGACCGCCTGATCGACGGAGTCATCGCCGGCCTGCTGGCCGCATTTTGCATGCTCTCGAAATATCAGTCGGCGATCTTCCTGCTGGTGTTGTTCGCCGCCGTCTATTTCATCAAGGGCTCGGCGCGACCCTATGTCGGCCGCGCGGCTTTGGCCTGCTTTGCCGTCGGCTTGCTCGCCCTGGTCCCGCATCTGATCTGGCTGCAGCACAACGACTACCTGCCGATCGCCTATGCGCAACTGTCGGGCGCCCGGCCTTGGGCAACGGTCGCTCGGGAATCGGCCACATTCCTTCTGACATCCGCCGGCTTCGTTGGCGTCGGCGTGCTCGCCTATGCCTGGGCGGGCGGGGGCAATTGGTGGCGCCTGCCGGCGGCTTTCACAAGCGGCTTTCGAGGCCAGCGCGGTGCCGTCGCTATCCTTGTCTTCGGCGTCGAGGCGCTGACCATCGCGATCTGTCTGGCACGCTCCACCACCTTAAAGCCGATCTATGCGATTCCCATGTATTTCATGCTGCCGGTCTGGCTCGCCATGGCCAGCGAGTTACCCTTCGACGCCCGGGCGCTGCGTCGCCTTCGCTATCTGGTAGGTGGAATATTTCTGGGCGGCCTGCTCGCGGCACCCGTGGTCGGCATCGTCATCGCCAAGGCCAATACGCGGTTGGCCAGCCAGCCCAAGGACGATGTCATCCTGGCCATCACCGACGAATGGCATCGCCGATACAACATGCCCCTGCGAATCGTCGGCGGGGACGAGGATTATGCCATCTCGGCGCCGTTCTACAGCACCGACCATCCCTCCTATCTCATCGGCTTCGACCGGCGGGTCTTGGGCGATTTCAATTTGCCCATGAGCAATGGACCGGCGGGTTTCGTGGCGCATTTGTCGCCTTGGATCGACACCGCGGCGATCAAGCGCGATGGTCTTGCCATTGTCTGTTCCGAGGAATCCTGGAGCCAGCCGACCGGCTGCCTGAACGAGGCGGCGCGATGGCTGGGCGAGAAAGGTGTCAGCTTCGAACTCGCCGTCTCCGAGAACGACTTTTTGTTCGCCGGGCCGGTCTATAAATTTGAGATCTTCTTCCTGCCACCAGGCTGATCGGTGGAACATATGGGCGACCCCATAACCGGGAAGCGCCTCCGAGTCGCTGTCTAGGGCTAGTGTGTCGATCTACATCTGTTCCCGGGCAGCCAATCCCTCGCTTGGTCCCGGAATCTGTCGGCTGACAACTTGTCGCCGGCGAATTTTCAAGGAGCAGACTGATGGCCGATCGCGAGATGGAGGCGATCCGGGCGATCCTTGCCGCCCGCGGCCGCGGGAACTGAGCGAACGCCGCTCGCGGCACCCATCTATGCCGAACTGAAGGGCGCGCCGCCGCTGATGATCAAGGTCGGTTCCGCCGAAACGCTTCTCGGCGATGCGGTGCGTCTTGCCGAGCGCGCTTCAATTTCATCTGCACAATTCTTTCCGTCGAATCCCTCTCGTCATTCCAACCTCCGCCTCGCGGCCTAGTCAACATCGCGGGCTCTGCCATATCATCGCCCGGACGTTTTCGGAGGAACGATGGACGCAGCCGCCCTCAGCCCTTTTTCCAGCGCCGGCGCGGCGCTCCGTCGCCAAGCCTCCGTTCGACCCGATGCCGAGGCCCTGGCCTTCCCCTTGAGCGGCGGCCGCAGAACCTTCGCCGAATGGCTTGAGGAGGCGGAAGCAGTTGCTCGCGGGCTGCTCGGCCTCGGGCTCGAGCCCGGCCAGCATGTGGCGCTTCTGGCCGAAAACCGGCTGGAATGGCCGATCTCCCAGCTCGGCTTCGCCCTTGCCGGCCTCGTGTCGGTGCCGCTCAATAGCCACTACCGCCGCGACGATCTCGCCTATGCCCTGGATCATTCCGACAGCGTCGCCGTGCTGCTGTCGCGGCGATTTCGATCCAGCGAGTATCTCGAAATGTTGCAGGGGCAACGCAAGCAATTTCCGCGATTGCAGCACGTTATTTGCTTCGATGGCGGCGGCGAGGACGTGCTGGCCTATGACGACATCGTGAAAGCCGGCCGCGTCAGCCGCCGGCCACTGCCCGAGGTCTCATCCTCGGACATCGCAGCCCTGCTATTCACCTCGGGGACGACCGGCTTTCCCAAGGGCGCCTTGCTCAACCATGCCGCGATGCTGGCCGATTCCTGGGGCTCGGCGCGGCGGCTGCGCGTCGCACCAGAAGACCGCTGGACGTCGATGATCCCGCTGTTTCATTGCGCCGGCTGCATCATGAATCTGCTGGGCACCCTGCAATCCGGGGCGACCTATGTCGGGGTTCCGGCCTTCGATCCGGTGGCGATGTGCGAGATGATCGAGAAGGAACGCTGCACGCTTCTCTCGGGTGTGCCGACTGCCTACACGGCGATGCTGAATCATCCGGAGCGCAGGCGTTACGACCTCGCCTCGCTCAGGGCGGGAACCTGCGGCGGGGCCGACGTCGACGGGGAACTGCTGCGCCGTTGCGCCGTTGAATTTCCCATCCCGCGCCTTTGCCAGGTCTATGGC
>JBGPNG010000286.1:0-3799 GCA_041487395.1 Dongiaceae bacterium | reverse complement strand
CAATTTCGCCATCGCCATCTCCATCGGCCTGCAATACGGCGTGCCGCTGGAGGAATTCGTCGAGGCCTTCACCTTCACCCGCTTCGAGCCCTCGGGCATTGTGGAGGGCAACGACGCCATCAAGATGGCGACCTCGGTCCTCGACTACATTTTCCGCGAGGTCGCCATCAGCTATGTCGGGCGCAACGACCTGGCCCATGTCCAGCCGGGCGATCTCCAGCCCGACGCCATGGGCAAGGGCGTCAGCGAAGGCGAGTTCGCGCGCATCGGCAGCGAGGCCGAAGCGGCGATCGACGCGGTCAAGCGCTATGCCAGCACCGGCTACGTGCGCAACAGCCTGGTCGTGTTCCACAACCACAATCACGGCGAGGGCAACGGTCATGGCGGCGCCGTCGAAGCCGCCGGCTCGACCGGCGGCGCGCTCGCCGAAGCGAGCGTATCGGGCCAGGGCTACGTCGCAGCGTCAGCCGGCAATGGCCTGGCCGTCGCCGTCGCCGGTCTCAACGGCCATGGCACCCATGTCTCCGTCGAGGCCCATGTCGTAGCGGCGGTGGACGCCAAGCTCGACAAGATCCGCGAGGCCCGGCTGAAGGGCTATGAGGGCGACGCCTGCGGCGAATGCGGCAATTTCACCCTGGTTCGCAACGGTACCTGCCTGAAATGCACGACCTGCGGATCGACCAGCGGGTGCTCTTGATCACGCGACGGGGACGTGCGCGCCGGCGACCACTTTAGACCCGCGCCGTTCCTGGCACTGGCCGGACCCATCGGGGGTGATGGGTCCGGCTTTTTTATGCGGCGATCGAGCTGTCGGCGGGACGAGACAGGGCCCGCACTTCCGGTTATTCTCCGGCCCGTTTTGCATCTGCCCCGAAGGAGCGCGCCATGGCCGGATCACCGGAAAAGACTCTGACCGAGAAGAAGATCGAACTGCCGAAAGCGGCAGCACCGGTCGCCAATTACGTGCCGGTCGTGCTTGCCGGCAAGCTTGCCTTCGTCTCCGGCCAGGTCACCGTCTGGAACGGCGAGTTCAAATTCGTCGGCAAACTGGGCAAGGAATTCAACGTCGAGCAAGGACAACAGGCGGCCCGAATTTGCGGCCTTAACATTCTCGCCCAGTTGAAAGCGGCACTGGACGGCAATCTCGATCGCGTGAAGCGCTGCGTGAAGCTCGGCGTCTTCGTCAATTCGACGGAAAGCTTTACCGATCAGCCGAAGGTCGCCAACGGCGTCTCCGATCTGATGGTCGAAGTCTTCGGCGACGCGGGCAAGCACGCCCGTTTCGCGGTTGGAACCAATGTGCTGCCGCTGAACGTCGCCGTCGAAGTCGACGCGGTGTTCGAGATCGCCTGAGCCGCCGACTTAAGACGTCGGCAATTCGCAGTCGCCGCCGATCAACTGGGTGACGGCCGCCTGATCGACGTTGTCCGGTGCCGGCCCGTCGCCCGGGCCACCGGTCAGCCGTGCCTTGATGCCGGACCGGAACGTCGCACCTTCGGCGTAGAGGTAGTCCTGCCCCTCGTCGTCCAGCAATTGCGGCCGGTCGGCCAATTCGAAGGCCTGCTGCCACTGCATCCGGGCATTTTCTCTGAACCCCAGGTGCCAGTAGGCGTCGCCCAGATGGGAGTGGATCTCGGGGCTGCTGGGATCGAGCTTGGCGGCGCGGCAAAGCGGCGGCAGCGCTTCGACAAATCGGCGCATCCGATAGAGGGCCCAACCCAGCGTGTCTTGATAAGCGCCGACCTTGGGTTGCGTCCCCGTCACTTCACGCGCATAGGCCAATGCCTGATCCAGGTTCTTGTCGGCCGCGGCCCACTGAAAGGCGATGTTGTTTTTCCCGTTGAGGCTGCCGCCTTGCGCCGCCTGGCGATACAACGCTTCGGCTTTGGCATCATCGCGCGGCACGCCCAGCCCGAAATCGTAGAGATAGCCCAATGCATCCTCAGCGTCGGGGTGGCCCTGGTCGGCGGCCTTCTGATACCAGCGCGCGGCATCGGCCGGATCGCGGGGACCCAACAGGCTATTACCGTACAGTACACCCAGCATGTACTGGGCTTCGGAATCGCCGCGTTCCGCCTCGGCGCGAAACAATGTCGCCGCCTTGTCGTAGTCGCCGCGGTCATAGGCATCCCAGGCTTGCGTCATGTCGGCCCGCGCCGCAGCCGTCGCCACCAGCAAGACGATGAAGAACAGGGTAGCACCGAGCAATGCGCGCGCACGCGCGATTCGATAGGCGACTTTCATGATCGAATATTAGCATGATCGCGTGGCATGTACCCCTTGCGGCAGGGCGTCCGGCGCGCAAGGTTAGTTGCATGACATGGTCGAAGACGATTCATGCCTGACGGCCGTGACCAGCCCGCGTTGCGCCTGGGCGAAGGCGTCGTCGCGCTGGACGCCGAGGCCTGGGATGCCTGCGCCGGCGACGGGAATCCCTCCCTTTGCCACCAATTCCTGTCGGCGATGGAGGAAAGCGGCTCGGTCGGCAAGGGCACAGGCTGGCGCTCGCGGCCCCTGCTGTTGGAGGATGCGGATGGCCGGTTATCGGGTGCGGTCCCGCTCTATGTCAAAAGTCATTCCTATGGCGAATATGTCTTCGACCATGGCTGGGCCAACGCCTATGAGCGGTCCGGCGGGCGCTATTACCCGAAACTGCTGGCTGCCGTGCCGTTCACGCCCGTGCCGGGACCGCGCCTCCTTGTGCGTCCCGGACGGGAGGCCGAGGCCAATCGTCGCCGCCTCGCGGAGGGACTGGTGGCCGCAACGCGCCAGCTCGGCGTCTCCTCCCTCCATGTCAATTTCGTCGAGGCCGCGGACGGCGTGGCGCTCGCCGCCGCCGGGCTCATGCAACGGGTCGCCACGCAATACCATTGGCATAACGCCAATTATCGCAGTTTCGACGACTTCCTCGCCGCTCTGGCCTCGCGCAAGCGCAAGATGATACGCAAGGAACGGCATGCCGCGACCCGCGCTGGATTGCAGCTGCGTCGCCTGACCGGAAGCGACATCAAGCCCGCCCACTGGAAGGCTTTTTTTCGTTTCTATATCGATACCAGCGAGCGCAAATGGGGCAGCCCCTATCTGACGCGCGATTTCTTTATGCGCATCGGCGAGACCATGGCCGACCGCATTCTTCTCGTGATGGCCGAGCAGGACGGGAAGCCGGTCGCCGGCGCCCTAAACCTGATCGGGCGCGAGGCACTCTACGGACGAAACTGGGGCTCCGACGGCGCTCACAAATTCCTGCATTTCGAGGCCTGTTACTATCAGGCGATCGAGTTCGCCATCGAGCGCGGACTCGCCAGGGTCGAGGCCGGCGCCCAAGGCGAACATAAGATTTCCCGCGGCTATAGGCCGATCGAAACCCGAAGTTTCCATTACATCGCCGATCGGAAATTCGCCGCCGCGGTCGCCGATTTCCTGGCCCGCGAACAGGCAGCCATCGAAGAAGAACGCGAAGCGCTCGCCAGCTACTCGCCCTTCCGAGCGGCCGGCGATTAGGCCGTGTTCAAGTCTCGACCAAGGCAGGCAGCTTCGGTTCCGGCATGCCGGCCGGCGGTGCCGGATAGGTGAAGACGAGGTTGTCGTCCGCCATGTCGACCCGCACCAATCCGCCCTTCTCCAGCTTTCCGAACAAAAGTTCCTCGGCCAGCGGCTTCTTGATGTTCTCCTGAATGACGCGGGCTAGCGGGCGCGCACCATAGAGCGGGTCGTAACCCTTGCGGGCAAGCCAGGCGCGCGCCGCATCGGTCAACTCGATCGTCACCTGACGGTCGGCTAGCTGGGCCTCCAGCTGCAT
>JBGPNG010000285.1:0-3824 GCA_041487395.1 Dongiaceae bacterium | reverse complement strand
CCGAAAGGCGATGCCCGCCCTGAATGGGAAATTTTGCACGAGTTGGTTTTCAACACCACTGGCCAGGATGGCTACGTCAGCATCGAAGGCTTGTTTAACCAGATGGCCGGAGAAATCCCCGCCTTCAATGGCCTCACTTGGGCTGGCTTGAGCGACATGGGCGTGACGGTTCCAATCTAATATGAATTCCAACTTCATCCTTTTCAGCATCATCAAGATCGTCTGCGTGTTCCTGCCGCTGATGGGCATGGTAGCCTACGCGGTTTTGGCCGAGCGGAAAATTGCGGCGATGATGGGCGAGGGTCGCGGTGCCTGTCCAGCGGCCATGCCGGTATCTGGATACCGCATATCTAAACCCCTGTCGCCGCCGCGCTTTTTCCATTGACGGCGCGTCGATTATGGCCATACTCCGCGCCCGATCCAACCGACCAGCGGTTCATTCGATATCATGAAGACCATTTCGTTGAAACCGGCCGATGTGACCCGGGCCTGGCATCTCGTGGATGCCGACGGGCTCGTGCTCGGCCGACTTGCCTCGATCATCGCCATGCGATTGCGCGGCAAGCATAAGCGCAGCTTCACGCCCCATGTCGATTGCGGCGATTTCGTCGTCGTCGTCAATTCCGAGAAAGTGCATTTGACCGGAAACAAACTTTCCGATCGCAAGTTCTATTGGCATACCGGCCATCCGGGCGGCGTCAAGGAACGGACCATGGGCCAGATCCTGGGCGGCAAGAATCCGGAACGCGCCCTTCTGAAGGCGGTGGAGCGCATGATGGCGCGCGGGCCGTTGGGCCGCGAGCAGATGCGCCATCTGAAGGTCTATGCGGGGCCGAGCCATCCCCATGAGGCGCAGCAGCCGGTGACGCTCGACGTCGCTGCGATGAATCGCAAGAACAAGAGGACGGGTGCGGCATGAGCAACGAGACTCAGACGCTGACGGATCTGAAGGACCTGCGCGGCGCCGGTGCCGGCACCGCTGCGGCAGCCGAAACGGCCGCCATCGTGCGCCAGCCGCAGATCGACGCCTTTGGCCGCTCCTATGCCACGGGTCGCCGCAAGAACGCCGTGGCGCGGGTCTGGCTGAAGCCGGGCACGGGCAAGATCACGGTGAACGGCCGCGAGGGCGCGATCTATTTCGCCCGCCCGGTGCTGCGCATGATGATCGCGCAACCTTTCGGCGTGACCAATCGCTTGGGCCAGTACGACGTCATCGCCACCGTGACCGGGGGCGGGCTATCGGGTCAGGCGGGCGCCATCCGCCATGGCATCAGCCGGGCGCTGACCAATTACGAACCGGGCCTCAGGCCCGTGCTCAAGGCCGGCGGCTACATGACCCGCGACAGCCGCGTGGTCGAGCGCAAGAAATACGGCAAATCGGGCGCCCGACGCAGCTTCCAGTATTCGAAGCGCTAGGGACGACTCACCTCTTATGTTCAGATGGGGGCGTCCCGGTCGGGGCGCCCCGTTCGTTTGCGGGATGATTTCTTTGCAGGCTCGGAGATGACGATAACCAACAAGCTTCGGATCGGCATTCTCGGCGCGAGCGGCTATACGGGCGCGGAACTGCTGCGCCTGCTGGCGCGCCACCCGGGGGTCGACCTTCGCCTGCTGACCGCCGATCGCCAGGCGGGCAAGCCGATCGCCGATATCTTTCCCCATCTGGGCGGCCTCGACCTGCCGGTCCCGGTGAAGATCGAGGATGCGCATTGGTCGGCTGTCGATCTCGTGTTCTGCTGCCTGCCCCATGGCACGACGCAGGAGGTGATCGCGGGCCTGCCCGGGCATCTCAAGATCGTCGATCTGTCGGCTGATTTCCGGCTGAACGATGCGGCGAACTACGCGCGGTGGTATGGCCATGAGCATCGCGCCACCGAATTGCAGAAGCAGGCCGTCTATGGCTTGACCGAACTTGCGCGCGCTACCGTGACGAAAGCCCGGCTCGTCGCCAATCCCGGCTGCTATCCCACGTCGGCGCAGTTGCCTCTGATACCGTTGATCGAGGCCGGCATGATCGCCGTCGACGACATCATCATCGATGCGAAATCGGGCGTGACCGGCGCCGGGCGCGATGCGAAGCAGCAGAACCTCTACGCGGAGGTGACCGAGGGAATTCACGCTTATGGCATCGCCAGCCATCGCCATGCGCCCGAGATCGAACAGGGATTGAGCGAGGCCGCGGGCCGGCCGGTGACGGTCAATTTCACCCCTCATCTGGTGCCCATGAGCCGCGGCATTCTCTCCACCATCTATGTTCGCCTCGCCAGCTCGGCGACGGCCGCGGGCTTGCGCCAGGAACTCGTCAAACGCTATGCCGGCGAGGCTTTCTTGCGCATCCTGCCGGAAGGCCAAGCGCCGGCGACGCGCCATGTGCGGGGTTCCAATCATTGTCTGATCGGTGTTTTCGGCGATCGCCTGCCGGGCCGGGCCATCCTGGTTTCGGTCATCGACAATCTGGTCAAGGGCGCCTCGGGACAGGCGGTGCAGAACATGAATGTGATGGCGGGTTGGCCGGAAACGACGGCCCTCGAACAGCAGCCGCTATTCCCCTGAGGTGCCGATGTCTGCATTGATCCTGCCCCATGGCGGCAAGACGCCGCGCATCGCGCCCGATGCCTTCGTTGCACCCACCGCGGTCGTCATCGGCGATGTGGAGATCGGGCCGCGCGCCAGCATCTGGTTCGGCTGCGTCTTGCGCGGCGATACCAACAGCATCCGCATCGGTGCGAATACCAATATTCAGGACGGCACGATCGTTCATGGCAATCATTTTCCCGAAGGCGTCGATCATGCGTTGCTCGGATATCGCACGACCATCGGGGCCGGTGTGACCGTCGGCCATATGGCCATGCTGCATGCCTGCACGCTGGAAGACGGCAGTTTCGTCGGCATGCGAGCTGCCGTGATCGATGGCGCCGTTGTCGAATCCGGCGCCATGGTCGCGGCAGGCGCGATGGTGACGACGGGCAAGCGGGTGAAGCGGGGAGAGCTTTGGGCCGGCAGCCCGGCCAGACTCATGCGCAGCCTGACGGCGGCGGAAATCGCCAGCTTCGCCTATTCCGTCGAACATTATTGCCGGCTCGCCGCCAGCTATCGGCCAAGCTAGGCAAATTGCCGCCATGGCGAAATCCACGCGGCATCGCACGGCGAAAGGCGGCGGGAAATCGAAAGCCGGGCGGGAACCGGGACGGCCGCGCAATCCCTTCGCCATCCTGGTGCGCCGGCGAGCTGCCGGGCCCGAGCCTTCGCCGCGCGCCTATCGCCGGCGCGCAAAACACCGCAGCCGAACACCGCCGGAAGGGCCGGAGGAAGAATAGAGTGGCATTAAAGCGATCTCCGCAGCGATGATTTGGCTGTTGCCACCCTCACCGCGACCCTCTGGCGCAAGCGGGAGAGGGGAGTCTTGTTCGCTCGGCGCTCTCTAACTTTCCTCTCCCCCAAGACATTGGGGGCCAGGGTAGAGTGAGGGGGTTGTCGAATTGATCGACGCAATCAGTGAAGTTCGACGCCTGTCGCTTGCTCGATGGCGTTGAGAGAACCGTCGAGGCTGAACTCGATGACCTTCTTATTGCCGTCGGAGGCCAGATAACCGATCTTCAGGACCTTGCCGTTCATCCACTTCGCAAGATGATCGCTGGCGTCGATGGTCTCGCGGTTCGAAGCCCAGACCAGCCAGAAGCAGGCCTTGCCGGCGACGAAGCCCCAGAGCGAACCCTGTTTTTCGCCTGCGCGGCGGACCAATTCCGTGTCGACTGGATCGCCGCCGTCGATGCGATAGACGGGCATGCGGCCGGCGAATTCATCGCCGTCTTCCAGATGCACTT
>JBGPNG010000284.1:0-3829 GCA_041487395.1 Dongiaceae bacterium | reverse complement strand
CTCGAAACCGGCGGTGTCGATCAGGCGCAAGCTGAGCCCGCCGAAATCGGACTCGGCGACGCGCCGGTCGCGGGTGACGCCGGGCGTATCGTCGACGATGGCGAGACGCTTTCCCACCAGGCGATTGAACAGGGTCGACTTCCCGACGTTCGGCCGGCCGACGATGGCGACGGTGAAGGGCATGTGGCGCCCGATATTTCGACGGACGCAGCGCCTCAGCGCAGCGCAGTCAAATCCGCATTGTCGGAGAGAATGTAGACCGTCCCGTGGGCGACCACCGGCGGCAGATGGGTCGCCGAGGGCAGATCGATCTGGCCGAGCAGCTTGCCGGTATAGGGCGAGACGCTCAGCGCCTTGCCGTCCGTCCCGGTCAGGATCAGCCGGTCGCCGGCGAGCACCGGTCCCTGCCACAGAATCGGATCGCTGTTGTTTTCGGGATCCTGATATTTCGGCAGCGAGGAGATCCAGCGGACATGGCCATCGGCGCGATTGACGCAGAGAAGTTCCTGCTCGTTGGTGAGCACGAAGATATAGTCGCCGGCCACCCAGGGCGATTGGCTGCCGCCGAAGTTGGCGTCCCACACCCGCCCGCCGCGCTTGGCATCCAGCGCCGCCATGGTGCCGCTATGGCTGATGGCGATGACGAATTCGCGATCGATGACCGGCCGGCCGCGAACATCGGCCAGCGTGGCAATTGCGCCGCCGCGAATCTGGCCGGCCAGATTCTCGCTCCACAGCGTGCGGCCGGAATCGGCGCGTAGCGCGAAAATTTCGCCCGAGCTGTAGGCGGCCACGACCTCGATGCCGAGTACGGCCGGCGTCGTCCCGCCGAGCAGCCCAGCGGTCTGCGTGATTCCGCTATGCGACCACAGCTTGCGCCCATCCTGCTGGGCCAAAGCGTAAATGGTATTGTCGATCGTGATGACGAAGACGCGGCCATCGCTGGCGGCGGGCGGTGCGCGCATCGGCCCGGAAAGATCGGTATGCCAAAGCTCCTTGCCGGTGCTCGCATCGAGGGCGATGAGCTGGGCAAAGGACGTGGCGACGAAAATCTTGCCGTTGTCATAGGCCACGCCGCCGCCCAGCAGCTTTTCGCTGTCCACGCCGGCGCCCAGGTCGATGTGCCATACTTTCTTGCCGCTGGCGCCATCGAAGGCGGAGACGCGCGAGCGCGCATCCATGGCATAGACGCGGCCGTCGGCGACGATGGGTTCGGAGAGCAGCTTGTGGTTGGAGCTGGAGCTCGATCCGACGCTGGCCGTCCAGGCGACATTCAGCGCATTGCCCAGCGCCAGATGATGCATGGCGTGGCTGGGATATCCGCCGGCCTGGGGCCAATCGGGATTGTCGAAGGGTTGCGGCAGCAGAACCTTGACGTCCGCCAAGGCCGGATCGGCCACGAGGGATTGGTTCAATTGCAAAACCGAAACCCGCGTGCCGGGAAGCGGCGCCTTGTAGGTGCCGAAACCGAGGAAGCTTTTCGCCTCCGCGCAGCCGGAAAGAATGGCCGCCGCCAGCAGCAGCGGCGCGAGAGCGGGCAAGCGCGCCATCAGGCCCCTCCCTGTTCCCCGATCCAAGCCAAGATTTGCGTGGCCCGCTGACGCAGACCGCCCGGGGCATTGGGGTCGTCGGCCAATTGCTGAAAGGTCTGCTTGGCCGCCTTGTAGTCGCCACGCTTGATCGCGAGCAGGCCTTCGAGCTCGAGAGCCGAGGGACGGAATGGAGCACCCTGCGCCGTCAAGGGTTGCAGTTTCTTGTCGATCGCCGATGACTCGGCCCTATCGAAGGTGGTGACGGCCGAAAGGATCGTCGCTAGGTCGCGGAAGGGACGCTGAATGCCATCGTCGGCCGCGAGCCGGTCATAGATGGCGGCCGCACCCGCGCGATCGCCTGAGCGAAGCTTGAGGCCGCCCTCCTGCAACAAAGCCAGAGCATGATAGGCGCCGCTCTTGCCGGCGATATCGGCCATGGCAGCGCTGGCAGCCGAAACATCCCCCTTGTTGACCAGTTCCATGGCGAGCGCGAAGGCGCGACCATCGGCCTCGCGCTGGCGCTCGCGGTAATCCTGCCAGCCGACGATGCCGGCCGTCATGACAACCGTGGCTATGGCGAAAGCGATCGCGTATTTGCCATAGCGGCGCCAGAGCTGCAGCGCTTGGTCACGCTTAAGGTCTTCATCGACTTCACGAAAAATATCGGTCACGGCGAGCCTTCGGAACCCCAGAGCGGCCGTAACATAGCGACTCGCTTCCCGCCATGCAAACCGCCGCAAAACTCCGCCGCAGCGGCCTAAATAGGTTTGCGAAACAGGGCTCTAGCCCGCACTTGGCCGACCGGCAAAATCCGGGCTAGACCTTGGCGCGGATTGGCGCGAGACTGGACTCGCATTGCAAGGGAGCCCGCTTTAGGCCGATGTCTCAGGTGATCCGTATCGCCGAAAGCCGCCCCTTCGCACGTCACCTCTTCTTCACCCGCGCCGAGTTGAACCTGCTTCTCTCGCTCTACAGCCGCCGAGTCGCAGCCGGAGAATGGCGGGATTACGCCATCGACCATCGGCCGGGCATTGCCTCGTTTTCCGTGTTTCGCCATAGCCACGATCGCCCGCTCTATGCGATTGTGAAATATATGAATCGGGACCGGACGGTCGACTATCGGGCGATGGCTAACGGCAGACGTATCAAGCAAAGCAAAGACTTAGTCGACGCTCTTGCGGTGATAGAACGGCAATTGCGCGTCGTCTGCTGAGTGTTCCCTTTCGAATCCCTTCTTGCATAACCGCATCTAGTGGGATGAAATACCGCATCTACTATATCTCGTAGGTGCTGTCATGGATTGGACGAACGAGCGAGTCGACGAACTGCGGCGGCTGTGGGGTCAGGGTCAGACGGCAAGCCGGATCGCCGATCTTCTGGGCGGCGTCACCCGCAATGCGGTGATCGGCAAGGTCCATCGGTTGGGCTTGCGCGGTCGGCCCTCTCCCATTCGACGCGATGAGAACGGCGCCGTCAGCCGGCCCGGTCCGGTTGTGCGGGCCAGCATGCCGGCGCCCATGAAACCCGAATTGCCCCCCGCCGAAGCGGCACCGGTTGCCTCCCTGCCCGGTCCGGCACCAAGCCAACCGAAGGTGGCGCACGGTGGCGGCCGAAGCTGTTCCTGGCCCGTGGGCGATCCCAAGCAGCCGGGTTTCCACTTCTGCGGCGGCGAAGCGCTTCCCGGACGGCCCTACTGCGCGTCGCACTGCGGCATGGCCTATCAGCGCAAGAGCGAAGCGGCAGCCTGAGCTAAAATGCTACGAACAATTCGGCCGCCGACGAACCCGTCGGCGGCCGTTTCATTTTGAACCCTCGTTCCGATCCCGATTGAACGCAGGTCGGGCCGCCGAGCGATCAGGCGCAAGTTCCGGGCGACGTTTCCCTCTGCGGCTTACCGGGCTCGGCAGGACGCTTTCCTGGACGGCCAGGATCGGACGGCCAGCCGTAAGGCGGGCTGCCGCGGCCTGCTCGACAATCTCGATGTGGAGCTGAGGCGGGAGCCTGCGAAAGCCTGATGGCCTTTCCTTCTGACAAGCAGTCCGGCCGAAGCGTAGGGTCAGGCGCGGTTCGGCCTCCTCGATCTGATCCAGACGTCGGTGGCCGCGCTAACCCTACCTGCGCCAACGCATGCAACGGAAAGTGAGGACTTGCCAATGTCTCTTCAGCTCTATTTCCATCCCCTCTCGTCTTTCTGCCAAAAGGTGCTTGTCGCATTCTACGAAAACGACACGCCCTTCGAGAGGCACATCGTCGATCTCGCTGACGAAACCTCCCGCGCTGAGTTCTTGAAGATTTGG
>JBGPNG010000283.1:0-3838 GCA_041487395.1 Dongiaceae bacterium | reverse complement strand
TCGCTCGGCGCCGAAATCGAAGGCGTCGATCTCGCCCGCCCGCTGAGCATTTCCTCGGCCGAGGCGATCCGGCATGCCTTCACCGATCATCTCGTGCTGTTCTTTCGCGACCAGACATTGACACCCGAACAGCATCTGGCGTTCAGCCGCCTTTTCGGCCCGCTCGCCCGCATGCCCTATGTCAAGGCGATGGCGGAATATCCCGACATCATCGCCGTGCTCAAGGAAGCCGACGAGCGCAAGATCAGCACCTTCGGCAATGCCTGGCATTCGGACTTCAGCTTCCTCGAGGAGCCGCCATTGGGCTCGGTCCTCTATGCCCGCGAGGTGCCCAGCCATGGCGGCGATACCCTGTTCGCCAATATGTATGAGGCCTATGAGGCATTGTCGGACGGCATGAAGCGCCTGCTCGACCCGCTCAAGGCCATGCACAGTGGGCGGCCCTATGGCCGCGCCGGCGTGGCGAAAGATCTGCGCGTCAGCCGGTCGATCCAGATCGAGCGCGACAATCCGGAAGCGGAGCGCGAGACCGCCCATCCCGTCGTCCGGCTTCACCCGCAAAGCAGGCGCAAGGCTCTGTTCGTCAATTCGATCTACACCACGCGCTTCGAGAACATGAGCGAGGCCGAGAGCAAACCCCTGCTCGATTATCTCTTCCAGCATTGCACGACGCCCGAGTTCACCTGCCGTTTCCGCTGGCGCACGGGTTCGCTGGCGCTCTGGGACAATCGCTGTGCCATGCACTACGCAATCAACGACTATGATGGCAGCCGCCGCCTGATGCATCGCACGACCATCGCCGGCGAGCGCCCCGTCGGCGCGTGAACCGCTTCGGCGGCCTCTCCCTTCGACAAATCATAAAGTATCGGAACAAGAGCCGCCGCCCTCACCCTACCCGACCTTTGGCTCGGCCGACCCGCTCACTCTCAGGCGAAACCGTCTTCCAGCGGATAGCTCGACAGCACGACCGGGCCCTTTTCGGTGATCAGCACCGGCTCTTCCAGTTTCACGCCTTCGGCGCCGCCCACCTCGCCGATATAGCTTTCGACGCAGACGATCATGTTGGCCTCGAGCAGGCCGTCATAGGCGCCCCATTCGGCATCCTCGGCATACCAGACCAATGGATACTCGACGCCCATCCCGCAGCCATGGGCGATATCGGCGTAGCGGTTGGGCAGACAGCGCTCCGGCAGGCGGAAGGATTTCTGCGACAGCTCGATGAAACTGGCGCCGGGCTTCAGCAAGGCGACGTTGTGGGCGAGTTGTCGGCGCGCCAGATCGTAGAGCCGGCGCTGTCCATCGCTCGGCCGCCCGTCGCCGACCAGGAAACTGCGCGACAGATCGGTATAGAAGCCCATCGGACCGATCATATCGGTATCGAAGGAGAGCAGCTCGCCCGCCTGCATCGGTCGGGCGGAGGTCTCCTGGAACCAGGGATTGGTGCGCGGCCCCGCCGTCAGCAACCGGGTCTCGGGATATTCGCCGCCGCGTTCGAGAGAGCCGGCAATCAGAACCGAGAGGGCCTGCTGCTCCGTCATGCCGGGGCGAAGGGCGCATTTGAGATCGGCGATCGCCGCCTCTGTCGTTCGCAGCGAAGCGACGAAGGCGCGCACTTCCTCCGCCGACTTGATGGCGCGCGCGCGTTCCATCACGCCTTTGCCGTCGACCGCGACGATTCCTTCGCGCCCCAATGCGGCCAGCGGCAATAGATCGGCGCGATCGATCGCCAGGCGCCGATTGCCACCGCCTAGGGATCCGACCAGGGCCGCGATGTCGCGCGCCCAGCGCCCGGCCATCTCCGCCCCGCGAGGGCCGACCGCCATATAATCCCAGGCAAGCGCAGGCCGGCGTTCGGCGATGGTCTCCAGATCCTGCGACAGATGGATCGAGCTCGGCAGATCGAACAGCACGGCCGGCCCCTCGGTCGCGATGAAGGCATAGCGGCAGGCGTTATGCATGGTCCACACTTGCATGTTCCGGCTGCCGGTCGCGTAGCGCAGATTGATCGGATCGAAGATGACGATGCCGGCGAGATCGGCCTCGGCCAGCAGCCGGTGAACCCGGGACAGGCGATAGGCGCGGATCGACTTCTCGTCGATCCCGGCGCTTTCGGCGGCGGCGGTTGCTGACATGGTGGAATATCCTCTAGCCCTTGTCTCCGGCCAGGTCGCGGCTGGCCGGCGGCGGTTATATCGCGCGCGACAACCTCTGCCGGTCAAGGCTTGATCGGCGCCGCGAATTCAGGCGCAATGCGGCACGGCCAGGAGGATCCCTTTGCGCATTCGCCGCATAACCGGTTATCGCCTCGACCAGCCGTTCCGCGACGGACCTTATGTCTGCTCGGGCGGACGCTCGGCGCTGGGATTCGACTCCCTGGTCGTGGGCATCGAGACCGACGCCGGGATCGCCGGCTGGGGCGAGATGGCCCCGCTCGGCGCTTTCTATGACCCCGCCTTCGCCGCAGGCGCGCGTGCGGCGTTCGCCGAATTGGCGCCGTCCTTGATCGGCCTCGACCCGCGCCAACCGGCCGCACTCCACGGTCGGATGGATTTCCTGTTGAAAGGCCATCCCTACGCCAAATCGGCCATCGACATGGCCTGTTGGGATATTCTCGGCAAGGCTGCCGGCCTGCCCCTGGCCGAGCTTCTCGGCGGACGATTCGGCGATGCGGTCGATCTTTATCGTTCGGTCTCTCAGGATGAGCCGGCGCGCATGGCCGCCCGGGCCAAGGCCTATGTCGGCGAAGGCTATCGCCGCATCCAGGTCAAGGTCGGCCTCGATCCGGACCAGGATGTCGAGCGCATGGAGGCGGTGCACGAAGCGCTGGGCGCCGGCATCACGCTGTTCGCCGACGCCAACGGCGGCTGGTCGACCCATCAGGCCCGGCGGTTTCTGAGGGCGACGCGCGCGCTTGACTATTATCTCGAACAGCCCTGTTCGACCTATGCCGAATGCCGGTCGCTGCGTCCCGATTGCGACCGGCCGCTTATCCTGGACGAATCGATCGACAGTCTGCCTGCCCTGATCCAGGCCCATGGCGACCGCGTCGCCGACGGCATCACCATCAAGATCGCGCGCGTCGGCGGAGTCGGTCCCGCGCGCCTTATCCGCGACGTGGCCGTGGAACTGGGAATCGCGGTCACCCTCGAGGATACCGGCGGGGCGGAGATCGATACGGCCGCGATGATCCATCTGTCGTTGTCGACGCCGGAGGCCCTGCGGCTCCACACCGTCGACTTTCACAATTGGGTGACGCGGGCCAATGCGCGCGGCATCCCGCCCACCCGCGATGGTCGTATCACCATGGGGCAAGCGCCTGGCCTTGGCATTGAGCCGCTGGTCGATACCTTCGGCACGCCTTTCCTCGACCTGCGCGAATAAGATAGCAGGAATCTGCAGCGACCCGTTCCGGCTCACATGGAGAAAAAAGTGAAATCGAATTCGAGATGGCGGCAGCTTGGTTTCGCCTTGGCCTTGGGTCTGTCGACCATGGCCCCGGCATGGGCGGCCGGCACGGCCGATACGGTCAAGCCGAAGACCTCTCAACCGGACGACGCACTTCTGACGCAGCTTGACGGTGCCGCAGCCGCCTATAAGCAAACGGCCGCCGCCGATATCGACAGCACTCTGGCGGGCGCCGAGCGTATGGCCGCCGCTCTGCAACAGGGTGACATAGCCGCGGCGCGCCAGGCCTGGATCGAGGCGCGCATCGGCTGGTTACGCTCCGAGATTTTCACCGATGATCTTTTCCCCGATCTAAAGAGGAAGATCGACGGCTGGCCGCACGCGCGAACCGGCTTTCACGCGATCGAGGCGAGGCTGTTTGCCGCCAACCCCC
>JBGPNG010000282.1:0-3848 GCA_041487395.1 Dongiaceae bacterium | reverse complement strand
GATGGCCGAGCGTTATCCCCATCAATTGAGCGGTGGCCAGGCGCGCCGGGTGGGCGTCGCCCGCGCCATTACCTTGTCGCCCAAACTGGTCATCGCCGACGAACCGACGGCCGGGCTGGATGTCTCGGTCCAGGGCGAGGTCTTGAACCTGTTGAACGATTTGCGCGATAAGTTGAACCTCTCGATGCTGATCATCACCCACAATCTGAATGTGGTGCGCCACGTTGCCGACCGCATGGCGATCATGTATCTGGGGCGCTTCGTCGAGCAGGGCGAGACGTCCGCTATCTTCCGCGGCCCGCGCCACCCATACGGCTTGGCGCTTCTGTCGGCCAATCCCGAGCCCGATCCCGACGCGCGGCCGCAGCGCATCGCGCTGGAAGGGGAGGTCCCGAGCCTGCTGGCACGGCCCTCGGGTTGCGAATTCCACGGCCGCTGCCCATTCATGCGCGAACGTTGTCGCGTCGAGGCACCGGCCATGACGAGCGATGTCGATGGTCGCCTCTACACCTGTCACTACCCATTGCCGGCGGAAGCTGCCGTGCCGAGAGGACGAAGCCATGTGGTTGAAGAACGGCCAGATCTACGATAGCGAGAAGCGAATCTTCCGCGCCGGCGACCTGGAGGTCGAGGGCGAGCGGATCGTCACCGTCGGCGAGCGCGCTCCGGCCAAGGCCACCGAGGCGATCGACATGGATGGGGCGTTCCTGATGCCCGGCTTCTTCGATTGTCATGTCCATATCTGCGTGCCCACGGAGTCCGCGGACCCCAGCAGCCTGTGGAAGAACGCGCCTCCCGGCGAAATCGTGATCTATGCCGCCCGGGCCGCCCGGCGGATATTGATGTGCGGCATCACCACCGCGCGCGATGTGGGCGGTTGGGATTATCACGAGATCGCGGTACGCGAAGCGATCGGCCAAGGGCTGATCGAAGGCCCGCGTCTCTATTGCTCGGGGCGTATCCTGACGATCACGTCATCGACCACACCCTATTACCGCGGCATGTATGAGGAGGCGGACGGTGCCGAAGCGGTGAAGCGCGCCGCACGGCTCCAACTCGCCCAGGGTGCCGACTTCATCAAATTGCTGGCGACGGGGGCCATCACCTCGACCAAATACGAAAAGGCCGAAGCCATCCAATATCGGCGGGAGGAGATCGCCGCCGCGGTCGCCATCGCCGGCGACAATTTGACCTATGTCGCCGCCCACGCCCATGCCAAGGAGGGCATCGTGAATGCGGTCGAGGCCGGCTGCCGTTCCATCGAGCATGGCAGCTTCGGCGATGAGGCGACTTATAAGTTGATGGTCGAGCGCGGCATCTGGCTCGTGCCGACGCTCTGCGTCACGCCGGCCATGTTCAAGGATGCGCGTTTTGCCCGGCGCGTGCCGCCCCACATCCGCACCCGCTATGAGGAGGTACATGAGACTCGCGTCCGTAATATGAAACTGGCGAAGCGCTGCGGCGTGTCGATCGCCATGGGAACCGATGCCGGCACGCCGGGCAACCACTGCGGCGACAATATGCAGGAGATCGAAGTGATGGTGGGCCACGCCGGCTTCTCTCCCGCCGAGGCGATCCAGGCGGCCACATCGGGTGCGGCGCGCATGATGGGTCTCGAGGACAAGCTTGGCTCCCTGACCCAAGGCAAACTCGCCGATGTGATCGCGACCCGGGTCAATCCGCTGAAGGACGTGACTGCCTTGCGGGCCGTCGATTTCGTGATGAAGGGCGGCCGGGTTCACAAGAAGGACGGCGCGCCGACGCCGTTCCTCTCGCTGAGCGACGCACGCCGATCGGATATGGGCTGATTAGCGGCGCAGCGGCGGGCGGCCATTGACAAGGCCGCGGTAAAAGTTGGTCACCGGGAAAACCAGACGGTCGCCGCCCAGTTGATACAGCAGCCAGCTACCCCAAGCCTTGGCCAGCCACCAATACATCATCGGCGGAATCCGGCCGATATGACGGCGGCACAGGCGAATGTGTTCGCCGATCGCCCGAAGGCGGTGGTGATAGTCGGTTGACACGCCGCCGATCTGGGCATTCGTGACCACCAGCCCCTCGATTTGTAACGGCACAGCCTCCATCAGGTCGCGCAGCAGAAAGTCATAGTCGAGCGTGACCGTGAAGGACCCGTCGAATGGGCCGTGCCGGTCAAACAAGGAGCGGTGATGGAACACGGCCGAATGCGGCAGATTTGCAACGCAGCCCCGGAACTTCGCCGGCGACCAGGGTCGGTCCAGATACTCGACCACGCGCCCGGCGAGGTCGGTCATCGCGACGATGCCATAGACGACGGAGTACTCTGGGAACGCCCCGGCCAGCCGCGGCGCGATACGAGACAGAACGTCCGGCGCGCTCAGGGCATCATCCGCACCCAGAAAGATGAGCCAGTCGCCGCCCGCATGGTAAACGGCCTTGTTCCAGGCATCCGCCAGACCGCGGTCGGGTTCCGATGTCCAGGTCAGCCTGGATCCCATTAGCGTTCCATAGCGCCGCAGGATCTCCACGGTGCCGTCGGTCGAGCCACCGTCCGCCACCACAACCTCGATGTCTGCGTAATCCTGGTTGGCGATACTTTCCAGGCAACGGCCGATATAAGGCGCCGAGTTTCGGCAGGCAACGATGATCGTAATTTTCGTGCATGTGTCGGATTTCTGGTGCGTAATTACCCCCTTCCCCCGTCATTAGTGCATTTATTGACCGCCCTCGGATTGCCTGACCATGGCCGCAAGATTAAACTCCGTCGGGCAACTCAAAGCTCGGCGTCGCTTGGGCGCAGTGGGCGATTGCCACAAATAATTTCTTGATTTCGTCGACGGCACATCCTGGGCCCCTGGCCCGCAGCGGATTCCGCCGGCTAGCGAAAAGAGCCGCGTCATACCGCCAGCCAATTCAATTTGCTCTTGAGGCCGTACTTAAGCCGCTGTTTCCCACGATAGACCATATGTCTCAATAAAAGATCGGCTTTCAGCAACCGATCGTCCCGCATCCGAGCGATCAGAAAATTGATGTCTTTTTGAATGTCGAGGGGAAGTTCTTCGGAAGGGCTGCCATAGCATATGATTTCATGCTTGAGCACCAGATTGGTCAAGATCGATTGGTCATGTCTGTGGGCGACAAAACCATCGAGATTAGCAAGGCCGCATGTATTGGGATCGTCGGTGATCAATCGCGCGTCGCAACAGCAATCAAGCCATTCCTGCAAAAACATCAGTGACTTTTCCGTGCGTCTCCAGACGGAAAACGTTGCCTGGATTTGGCAATGATCCCAGTATTTCTTCTCGTCGCAATTCATGTAAAAAAAACAATCGCGCTTTGTCCATATCCCATTTGATCCCCGCTCTGGAATATAGCAGCCAGGAAGAAATCCGCCGTCGGCAGATTTTACCCAATCGACAAGCGGACCAACGCCGGTTCTAATTCTGTAACCGCCACGCCGGCCAGCGTCGCAATAGAAAACGACATCGTCTTCGGCTACGTTTTTCAGTAACTCAAGTATGATGAACGGCTTCCATATCCAGTATCCGGCGCCGGGGCGACGTCCGGCCACGTCATGGTGGCGGCGGTAGAATTCACGCTGCGACCAGGCATCGCTGTTCCAAAGCACAATCTCGTCGATGCCACCAGCCTGCTTGGCAGTTTCCGCAAGACGGTGTTGAGCAGCTTGAAATTCGGTCGTGGCAAAAGTGACAAGATACGTCTTCATGCGCTTGCGCCCATCAGTGGCGTCTCGGGTTCAGTTCGTCAATATTCCACGCCGATTTCCGCTCAATCGGATTTGAGCCCGCCCTCATGCTTGCGCCGCGCGACGAAATCTCGGATCGATTCGTCGATGGCGGGATCGAGCG
>JBGPNG010000281.1:0-3850 GCA_041487395.1 Dongiaceae bacterium | reverse complement strand
CGGCAAAGCGTTCGCGCAGCCGCTCGGCCGTCGCCATGGCGGTGCGCTGGCGATAGCTCGGCACGAAATGGGCGAAGGCGAACCAGGCCTCGTCCCACAGAAAGATCAGATCCGGCTTGATCGCCAGGCATTCTTCCATGACGCGCTCGACGTCATAGACGATGCCATCGAAGGTGCAGTTGGTCAGCAGGATCAGCTTCACCCGGTGGAGCTGGCCGATCCGCCGGTATTCGAGCAGCGCCTTCTTGATTTCGCCCATCGGCACGGCGCCGAACATCGAATATTGGTTCAGCGGATATGAATCGAGATAGCGGACGTGGGCGCCCACCAGCACCAGCCCATAATGATGCGACTTGTGGCAATCCCGGTCGATCAACACGATGTCGGCCGGCTGAAGCAAGGCCTGCACCACGATCTTATTGGCGGTCGAGGTGCCGTTGGTGACGAAGAAAGTGCGTTTGGCGCCGAAGGCGCGGGCCGCCATCTCCTGCGCCTTCTTCAACGGGCCCGAGGGATAAAGCAGGGAATCCAGCCCGCCCGAGGTGGCCGAGGTTTCGGCCAGAAAAATATTCATGCCATAGAACTGCGCCATGTCCCGGATCCAATGGGATTTGACGATCGATTTTCCGCGCGAGATCGGCAGGGCATGGAAAACGCCGGTCGGCTGACGGGCATATTGGCGCAGCGCGTTGAAGAACGGCGCCTCGTAGCGCGCGTTGATGCCGCGCAGGATGCTGAGATGCAGCTCCAGATAATCCTCTTGTCGATAGAAGACGCGGCGGAAGGCTTGGCTGAGATTGCCCGCGATGGTTTCCACCGACACATCGGTCACCAGATAAAGGTCGATCTCCGGCCGCAGCTGGCCGATGAGGCTTCCCAACGACGGTCCGCGGTCGCTGTCGGGCTGTTCCTCGAATTCAGGCCCGGAAATGCCGGCGAGATAACCCTGCAGCACGTCGAGCCGGTTGCGCGATTTGAAGGCGAAGCCGTAGCGGATGACGCAGGCCTGGATGTTGTAGTTGAACAGCACGGCGATCAACGCATCCTCGAAACTGGGCACGACGACGATCTCGTAGATGAAACTATCGTCGGCCCGGCGCATGCGATGGAGGCCGGCGCGCAGCTCGCGCTCCTCCTTGGCGCTGATGCCGTCGACGATCAGGACCTCGAAGTAGGGCCGCGCCGGCGCGGGATCTTCGGCCGTGGTGGATTCCTCCCCCTGGTCGTCCTCCTCCTCTTCGTCGAGCATCGAGGCTTCGCCGCGGCCGACGCGGCTGCGGTAGGATTCGCTGGCGAGCGCGCGGTTGAGCCGCGCGGTGGCCTGGGCGAGCCCCGGATAATTCTCCTGCCGGAAGAGCTGCCACAACCGGGCCATGCTGGCCTTTCCCGGAAATGCCCAATAGCTTTCGACCGGGTCGAGCAGTTGGAGATCGCCTTCCACGGCAGCGCGAAGCGAGGCGCTCTTGCCCTGCCGGCCGGCGGTTTCCGCCAGGCGCGCAGCGTTGTGCTTCAGGCGATTCCATCCGTCGGCGCGCAGCTGAGAGGCGTTGTGATAGGCGCTGAGCGAGAAGCCGCTGCTTTCGGGTTCGCTCTCGATCTGCTGCACCATCTGATGTCCTTGTCGCCGCGCCGGCGTTCGGTGATGGGCCAATTTGCCCTCATGGTTCGACCGGCTCACCATGAGGTGTTTATCTACGCCTCATCCTGAGCCTGTCGAAGGATGAGACCGCCAGACTGACCCAGTACCCGGCGTTCCGGTCGCCGCGTATCGCCCCTCGTGGCGATGTTACATGGCCGCCTGCGGGTTGTAATGTCGTATAGGCGACCGCGGGGCCACAGGCAGTGTCGCGGCGGGTTTGCGGCGGTGGGGCCGGGCGGATGCCTAATTCGCGCGCTGCAACGCCTGGGCGGCGCCCGTCTTGTCGCCGAGTTTGTCGAGAACCTCTCCATATTGTCGCCAGCTCGGGCTGCTTGCGGGTTTGAGGGCGACCCTTTCGGCCAGTAGGGCGCGGGCCAAAGGCCAGCGCTTGGCGGCAAGGACCGCGGCGATCAAGGTCTGGGTGAATAGATCGCGCTGGGCGTGGCTGCCGCCCATGCGCCAGATCTCATAGCGCAGCGGCAGCAGCAGATCGACGGCACGGGCGTAATCGCCCCCGGCAAAGGCGGAGATCGCCCGGACCACCCCATGGCCGACCTGCCGCGTGATGTCGCGATTCGTGCCCTCGCGTTCATTCACATAGCGCGAAATCGAGCGCTCCTGCTTCTCCAGCGTGGCTCGGTCCTTCAGCCCGCCGGCAACCATGGCGAGGTGAGCGTCGTTGAACACCAGGACATGATCGTCGAGATGGGCAAACCACTGCTTCTTCAAGCCATGCCAGCGATCGCCTACCGCGACGCCCGCGAGCTGCAGGCGCCACAACAGGGCTGCGGCGTCCACAAGATCGAGAAAGGCACCGGAAGGCGTGCCGCGAACATGCTTGTCGTAGATCTCGATAACCTCATCGAAGCGTCCCCGCTCGATGAGGAACAGTGCCAGATGCCACCATTGATGGACGGCGAGCGCTGCCGCCGGTCGCCAATGGGGCTGGAGATCGGTCAGCCAGGCGATGCCCTCCGCTTGGCGGCCTTCCATTTCCAGCACATGGGCAACCGCATGTACGGCCCAGGTATCGGCCGGATTGCGCTCGACGGCGCGCCGGCCCGCCGCCTCGGCCGCTCGATAATCGCCGCATTCCTCGAGGCCGAAGGCGTGCATGCCGAGCAGATAGCCATGGTAATCGTCCGCGGCCGACCAAGCCGGCAGAACGCGCGCGATCGAATCGCGCAGATTGGCGGCGTCGCCCAGATAGAAATAAGTATCGTGGGCGAAGCGCAATGCCCAAATGTCGCGGGGATAGTCGATCAGAATTTCTTCCCAGATCGCGGTTGCCCGGCGGATCTGCCCGGCATGCCAAGCCTCGAAGGCGCCGATATGGGCCCGCTCCCAAGGTGTCAGGGTCGCCTTGGCCGCCGTCATCGCCGCGCTATTGCCGGTCAATGCCGGGCTCGTGCGCTCGATCTCCCCCGAGAGCAGGCGCAGAACGCCGGTCAACGCATGACCCAGCGCGAAGCGCTTATCCGCCGCCGCGGCCGCGCTCAAAGTGGCAAGTGGATCGCCGAACCAGCCGAGATATTCGCCGGTGGCGAGATCGAGGGCCTGGCGGCTGGCAGCGCGGCCCATCGTCACCGGCAATGACGCAAAGTCGAGGGGCATGAGGGTCTCCTAGCGAACGCGCAATAAACCTCGCATCGCGGCCAAGCCGGCGCAAGTGTCGGCTCGCGGCACTTCGTGTAACCTTGGCGCGGAAGAATCATCGGCGAATCGGCGCGACCGGAGGCAAATGACGGGAAAGACAGACGACGCCGACCCGCCGCTGGAGAAACTGTCGCTGCTCAAGGTCATGGGCCCTGGCCTGATAACCGGAGCCTCGGATGACGATCCCAGCGGAATCGCCACATATTCCCAGGCCGGCGCCCAGTTCGGCTATGGGCTCGCCTGGACTCTGCTGTTCACCTTTCCGCTGATGGCCGCGATCCAGGAGATCAGCGCGCGCATCGGCCGGGTGACCGGTTACGGCATTGCCGGCAACATCCGCCGCCACTTTCCGTCCTGGCTGCTTCGCCTTCTCGTCGGGCTGGTCCTTGTCGCCAACACGATCAACCTCGGCGCCGATCTCGGCGCCATGGGCGCGGCCGTGAAGCTTCTCGCCGGAGGTCCGGCCCTGGTCTATGTCGCCGCCTTCGGGACCGCTTCCGTGCTGCTCGAAGTCTTCATGCGCTATTCGCGATATGTTTCCGTCCTCAAATGGCT
>JBGPNG010000280.1:0-3864 GCA_041487395.1 Dongiaceae bacterium | reverse complement strand
TCACCGGCCAGGGTTCGATCGACGATCCCTTCGTGGTGGTGGAGCGCATGACGAACCCGGATGGCGGCGTCCTTGTGTTCCGGGCGACCCCGGCCGTGGGCAATCGCATCGGTTCGATGGATCGGATCGGCTTCGCTTTGGTGAAAGTGATCCAGAACGGGACCGGGCATGCCTGGGCCTCCTTCGAACTCGAACTCCAGTCGACGCTCGGCGTTCCCAGCGACCACAGCGACGAATTGTCCTTCGGCCAGGGTTCGGCGGCCGGCCGGCCGTTCACCGCCACCGGCTTCGCCCGGGTGACGTTGATCGATGAGCCCTTCGATCGGATCGATTACGACGACGGCGGCATTCCGGCCGGCGAACGCCTGGTCTTGCGTCTGGTCATCTCCCAGCCTGCCTCGCTCAACGAAGCCTATCTGGTCCAGCGGCCCAGCGGGCCGGTGGCGGAGCGGATCACCGGGCCTTCCGGGAAATCCCAGGCAGCGAATTGATATGCCGGCCGGCCCGAATCCCGGCGTCCTGCGGGGGTTGGCCCGGAAGGACGAAATCGTTTTGGCTGCCGAGGCGCTGACATCGACTTCATTTGCCAATGCCCGTGCAGCGGACGCCAGTGGTCTGATCCTAACGCTTCCTACCGAAGCGTTAGGTGCATCAGACCACCGGATCAAATAATTAGTGGGTCGATTCAGCCAACGGATGGGAGTCTTCCGTTGGCATCGAACCACTAGGGTCTCTGCGAACAGCCGTAAGGCAACGGGCGGGCTGAGCCTTCGCCGCAATGCTTGACCGATGCGTTTTAGGATCAAGCAATGCGCCGTCTCGCATATCCCATTGAAACCGGCGTCTCCTGCTCCGGCCCTTCAAGTCCGATGATATCGATGCTTTCCATGCCATTCAGCCGCGGCCGGAGGTCGTGCGACATCTGTACCGGGGCGTGCGCTCGCGGGAGGAGGTGCGCCAGGCGCTGGCCCGTCGCATGGAACAGGACAGGCTGGAGGCCGAGGGCGACAAGCTGCTGCTGGCGATAGCGCCGCGCGAATCGGGCGCTTTGATCGGCGACGTAAACCTCCGTTGGCTGAGCGAGGAGCACGGGACGGGCGAGTTCGGCTTCGTCTTGCATCCCGATTACCACGGCCGCGGCCTGGCCCGCGAAGCCGCCGCGGTCGTGCTGAAAATCGGCTTCGAAGATCTTGGCCTGCATCGCATCATCGGACGGTGCGATGCCCGAAACTCCCCCTCGGCCAGGCTGATGGAGCGATTGGGCATGCGCCGGGAGGCGCATTTCCGCGAGAACGAGATCGTCAAAGGCGAGCGTTGCGACGAATATGCCTATGCGATGCTCGCGGCCGAGTGGGCGGGCGATCGGCTATGAACCCACGTCGGGGGCGTAAGGGCCAAGCGCTTCGATCAACGGTCCGAGATGCGCTCGGTAGCGTTGCCAGCGCGCGATGGAGGAACGATAGATCGGCTGGCGTACCTGGGTGAGGCTGGCCGTTCTGACGGCGCGCTCGGCGTCGTAGAAGGCGAGACAGCGATCATCCCAAGGCAGTCCGCAATAATCGAGAATCCGCCGCGTTTGCCCCTCCATATTCTCGACCAGATCTTCGTAGCGAACATCCAGCATGCAGCCCTGCGGCAGTACCTGGTTCCAATGGTCCATCATTTCCCGATAGAGACGATAGTGGCGCCCGAGTTCGCCCAACTCATAGCTGAATCCGACCGCATTGCGCACAAAAGACAGGCAAAAAGCGGAAACGCAGGCATCCATGGGATTGCGGACGACATGCAGGATCTTGGCTTTCGGCAGCATGAGGCGGATGAGGCCGACATATAAATAGTTCGCTAGGCCCTTGTCGGTAATGCGTTGCGCGGTGGGGGCGTGCCCCTGTAGACGCTCCACATAGGCCTCGCCCAGGCGGCGAAGATCCTCGGGCGTCAGCGCGGGCACGAATTCGGGAAAGCGCGCCGCCGGGCTGCTCGAGACACGGACGACATCGAGCAGCGACCCGATGTAGTCCCACTCGCCCGCGCCATATATTTGGGGGTGGCTCGCCAATATCTGCTCGACCAAAGTGGTGCCCGATCGCGGCGCGCCGAAGATGAAGATGGGTAGATCGGAATCGCTGCCGCCTCCGGCCCAGTGCTGAAACATCTGCCGGGTGAAAACACGTCGGATGCGCTCCAATTGCGCGCGAAATTTTGCTTCGTCGTAGTCGACGGACGCGTGATGCAGGCGATTTGCCGCGAGGAAATGCGCAAAGGCCTCGTCATAGCGGCCGAGTTTGTCCTCTGCCGTGCCGAGAGCGAAAAGCAGTGCGGTTCTATCGGCGGCGGAGCGAGCGCTATCGGAGAGCATCGCCTCCATTTCGGCAATAGTGCCATCGTTCGGCGTGTCCGTCGCGATCTTGGCGAGATATAGACGTGTCTTTATCGCGTGAGGATCGATTGCGAGCGCCCTGTCGAATGCCGCCTGAGCCTCCTCGAGCGAGCCCATTTCCCTGAGCAGAGTGCCGTGGCTATAATGCGCCTCCGCATCGTCGGGATCGATGGCCGTGGCCCGGGCATAGCATTCCAGGGCTTCCTGTGAGCGGTCGATCACGCGAAGCGCATTGGCCAAAGCAGTGTGGCCGGCGGCGTAGTCCGGCCGAAGCTCTATGACATGCCGGAAGCTGGCGACGGCATCGTCGCCATAGCCCAGCATCTGCAGGACTTGGCCGAGGTTGAAGTGCGCCTCGGAAAGGCCGGAATTCAAATCGATCGAACGTCGATAGCTTGCAGCGGCCTCGCCGAGGCGGTGCAATTCTTTCAGAACGTTGCCCAGATTGAAATGAGCTTCGGCGAAGTCCGGCTTCAATTTGATCGCCTGTTCGTAGCCGGCGACCGCCTCGTCGGCCTGTCCCAATTCCTTCAGCGCCATGCCAAGGTTGTTATGCGCGGCCGCAAAGCCGGGCTGCAGCTTGATGGCGATTTCATGGCTGGCGACGGCTTCCTCGAACAGCTTCAGCTTGGCCAGGGCCAAACCGAGATTGCTGTGAATGGCGGCAAGATCTGGTCGCAAAGCGATGGCTTGGCGAAGGCTGGCCACGGCTTCGTCGTGGCGGCCTGTTTCGCCCAGGGCATTGCCCAGATTGTTGTATGCCTCGGCGTAGTCGGGCTTTAGCTCGACGGCGCGCTGATAGAGGGCGATGGCCTCGGCAAGGCGGCCCGTATTCTGCAATCCCTTGGCCTCGGCAAAAAGATGAGTTGGTTCGTCCATCACGCGCTATCCCGCTTGTGCGCCGCCAAACTATCGAATCGGACAAGACGGCGCGAGAGCCGCCGCTCGGGCGTGGTGGCCGGTTGTTTTCGCCTGGCGGGTAATCATCTATTATATAATTAGATGAAAATTCGTCCGTTTCGATCGAAAAACATTCATTGGACGGAGTGCTGCGATGCGTGCCTGCTTTTCCTTCCTTGCCCCGCTCCTGGCGATCCTGGCGCTGAACGCAGCGCCTGCGGCAAGTCAAAATGCCATGGGCCAGATACTCACGCCTTTTTCCACCAGGAATGACGTGCCGCCCCAAACGCAGAACCCCGGCGGCCATGGCGGCTTTCATCACCGCCACAATTTCCCGATCATCGTGTTTCCCTGGTCGACCGGTTCCTTTGACGGTCTCCAGGCGCCGATGATTCAAAGCAACCCGGTCAATACGGCGCCCTTCGCACCGCCGCCACCGCCTGCGGCGAGCGATCGGCCGCCGGCCGGTCCCTATAAGCCGCCGAGCGTCGAGATCGCGCCGGGCGGTATCGAGATCGTTCGCGGGCCGGGCTGAGCGCCTTCCTGGATACCCCACTGGCCGTCGGCAAAAGCAAAAAGCCCCGAAC
>JBGPNG010000279.1:0-3868 GCA_041487395.1 Dongiaceae bacterium | reverse complement strand
CTGCATCTGCGCTCGAAGCGCAGCAGCGGGCCCTTCATCGTCCTCAATTGCGCGGCGATGCGGGCCGACCGGCTGGAGATCGAATTATTCGGCAGCGAAAGCATGGGCGAGCGCGCCGACGGACCGAGCAAGGTCGGCACGCTCGAACAGGCCCATGGCGGCACCTAGCTTCTCGACGAAGTCGCCGACATGCCGATCGAGACCCAGGGCAAGATCGTGCGCGTGCTTCAGGAGCAGACATTCGAGCGCGTCGGCGGTGCCGTCCGGGTCGAGGTCGATGTCCGCGTCATCGCGTCCACCAATCGCGATCTGGCGGCGGAGATGCAAAGCGGGCGATTCCGCCAGGATCTGTTCTATCGCCTCAACGTCGTGCCGATCCGCCTGCCCAGTCTGCGCGAGCGGCGCGAGGATATCCCGCTGTTGCTCGAGTATTTCATGGGTCATTCGGCCGAGGTCGCCGGATTGCCGGCACGCACGATCGCCCCGGACGCGCTCGCCTGGCTCCAAGCCTATGACTGGCCGGCAACATCCGCCAGCTGCGCAATGTCGTCGACTGGCTGCTAATCATGGCGCCGGGCGAGCCGTCGGAGCCAATCCGCGCCGACATGCTGCCGCCCGACATCGGCTCGATCGCGCCGTCGCCGTTACGCGGTGGGGAGGGGCTGGAGATGATGTCGCTGCCGCTGCGCGAGGCGCGCGAAGTGTTCGAACGACGCTACCTCGATGCTCAGGTCAGTCGCTTCGGCGGCAACATCTCTAAGACGGCCGCCTTCATCGGCATGGAACGCTCCGCACTCCATCGCAAGCTCCGTGCGCTTGGAATCACTTCCGGCGAGCGGGCGGAGAAGGGCGAGATCTGAGGCGTTCGCGTCCATGAGCCATGAAAACGAAATGCCGCCAGCGTTGTCGCGGCGAGGAAACCGCTGATGCCGCGCACAGCCTATGTGAACGGCCGTTACCTGCACCATGCCCGCGCGCTCGTCCATATCGACGACCGCGGCTACCAGTTTGCCGACGGCGTCTACGAAGTCATCCATGTGCGCGACGGGCGCCTGATCGATGCCGAACCGCATTTCGACCGCTTCGACTACTCGTTGCGGGAACTGCGGATCGCCCCACCCATGCCGCGCGCCGCGTTGTGTCTGATCCTCCAGGAATTACTGGCCCGCAATGGTATCGCCAACGGCCTGATCTATTTCCAGGCCACCCGCGGCGTCGCCCCGCGCGACCACAAGTTTCCGGCAAGACCGCGCACCAGCTTGGTCGCAACGGCCAAGCGGCTGAGGCCGCTGACGCGCGCGCTGCTCGAAACCGGAGTTGCCGTGGTCAGCATCCCCGATATCCGCTGGCAGCGTTGCGATATCAAGTCGCTTGCCTTGCTGCCCAATGTGCTGGGCAAGCAGTGCGCGGTGGAGCAGGGGGCTTTCGAAGCCTGGCAGGTCGATGGCAAGGGTTTCGTCACCGAGGGGACGACGACCAACGCCTGGATCGTGACATCGGACGGGCGGCTGGTCACGCGGCCGCTGGATCAAGCCATTCTCGCCGGTATCGTGCGCCGCTCGCTGCTTGGCTTGATTGACGGCCTGCCGGTTGGCTTCGAGGAGCGAGCCTTCAGCCTCGCCGAAGCAAGGGCCGCCCGTGAAGCCTTCCTCACCAGCAGCAGCGGATTTCTGCTGCCTGTCACCCGTCTCGACGGTCAGCCGGTCGGCGACGGCGAAGTCGGCCCCATCGCCCGCGAACTGCGCCGGCGCTTCGAGGTCTATATCGCCGGGCATCCGGCATGATACCGCGCCCGCGGGCCATCCTGTTCGACTGGGACAATACGCTGGTCGACAATTGGAACGTCATCGCGGAGGCGATGAATGCGGCCTTCGATGCCTGCGACATGCCGCGCTGGACGATCGCCGAAACCATGGCGCGCACCCGGGCCTCCTTGCGCGACAGTTTCCCGCGAATGTTCGGCGCACGGGCAAAAGAGGCGGGCCGAATTTTCTCCGGCTATTTTGCCGAACGTCATCTCGAGCAGCTTCGGGAGATACCCGGAGCGGGCGATTTGCTGCGCGGGCTGGCTGCGACCGGCCTTCATCTCGGCATCGTCAGCAACAAGCGGGGCCGTTTCTTACGGCTCGAGGCCGCTCACCTCGGCTGGACCGGCCATTTCCAGCGGCTCATCGGCGCTGCCGATGCGCCCGAGGATAAGCCGGCGGTGGCGCCCGTCGATCTGGCGCTCGCGGGCAGCGGCATCGCGCGAGGGCCCCATGTCTGGTTCGTCGGCGATGCCGATATAGACATGGCATGCGCGGTCAACGCCGGCTGCCTTCCCGTGCTGTTGCGCCGGGAGCCACCTGGCCCCCGCGAGTTCGAACCGCATAAACCTGCCTTGCATTTGGCCGATTGCAGGGCGCTGGCGGCCCGCCTCAGTGAAGCCGGGGTTTTGCCAGCGCCGATTATGTGATAGGCAACCCACACGCCGCCAATGACGCGATTTTTCGCCGAACGGGCCCCGAAATAAGGCCAACAAAGGAGGGAGCCATGACCGCCACGAAATCCCAGAACGTCCAGGATGTCTTTCTCAACAATGTTCGCAAGAACAAGACACCGGTGACGGTCTATCTGATCAGCGGCGTGAAGCTGCAAGGCATCATCACCTGGTTCGATAATTTCTCGATGTTGCTGCGCCGCGACGCGCATTCCCAGCTGGTCTACAAGCACGCAATCTCAACGGTCATGCCGGCGAACCCAATCCAACTCTTCGAGGGCGTCAAGGAAGAGGAGCAGGAGTGACGTCTGCGGGACGTGGTCGATGACCGACGCCGAGACGGTCCTGGCGCCCGCGACGCGCAGCCTGGTACTGAGCCCCATGCTGCGGGGTCAGGCAGGGGGGACGCGTACGCCCGAAGCGCGCCTCGACGAAGCCAAAGGCCTTGCCCGCGCGATCGAGCTCAACGTCGTTCATGCCGAAGTGGTGAAGCTCTCGCGCCTGCGACCGGGAACCCTGCTTGGTTCCGGTGCGGTGGAAAGATTCAAGGAATTCGTCGCTGCCGAGGAAATCACGCTCGTCGTCGTCGACTGGGCGGTAACGCCCGTCCAACAGCGCAATCTCGAAAAGGCGTGGGACTGCAAGGTCATCGATCGGACCGGTCTGATATTGGAAATTTTCGGCGCCAGAGCCCGCACGGCCGAAGGCAAGTTGCAGGTCGAACTGGCGGCGTTGAGCTACCAACGAAGCCGCCTCGTGCGCTCATGGACCCATCTCGAGCGCCAGCGCGGCGGCTTCGGCTTTCTTGGCGGCCCGGGTGAAAGCCAGCTGGAGATCGACCGACGCCTGATCGAACAGCGCATCGCCAAACTGAAAAAGGAGCTGGAGGACGTCAAACGCACGCGAGGCCTGCACCGCAAGGCCCGTCGGCGCGTTCCTCTGCCGGTCGTGGCCCTCGTCGGCTATACCAACGCCGGCAAATCGACGCTGTTCAACGCGCTCACGCGGGCCAAGGTCGTGGCGAAGGACGTGTTGTTCGCCACATTGGATCCGACGATCCGCACCATGAAGCTGCCCTCCGGGCGCAGCGTCGCGCTCTCCGACACCGTGGGATTCATTTCCGAATTGCCGACCGATCTCGTTGCCGCCTTTCGCGCCACATTGGAAGAGGTGGTGGAAGCCGAGCTCGTGATCCATGTCCGCGACATGGCGCACCCCGACAACGCGGCCCAGGCGGCCGATGTGGCCGCCGTTCTGGCCGACCTTCATGTCGAAGCGGTTGAGAACCACGAATTGGTCGAGGTCTTGAACAAGATCGATCTGCTGACGCCCGATGAACGCATTTGCTTGAAGGCACAGGCGAGCTATGGCGACCGGCTGCCGCTTTCG
>JBGPNG010000278.1:0-3869 GCA_041487395.1 Dongiaceae bacterium | reverse complement strand
CGCGCCAGACTTTTCCGTCATCTCGGCCGCGATCGCCTCGTAGTCCGCGGGCGATGTGGCCACGGCCACGAAGTCGTGGTTCTTGGCCGCGGCGCGGATCATGGCCGGGCCTCCGACATCGATATTCTCGATGCAGGCGATTTCGCCGGCGCCCGACGCCACCGTCGCCTCGAAGGGATAGAGATTGGCCACCAGCAAGTCGATGGGCGCGATGCCATGGGCCGCCATGGCGGCGCGATGCTCGGCCGAATCGCGCCGCGCCAGCAGGCCGCCATGGATCACGGGATGCAGCGTCTTGACCCGTCCATCCATGATCTCGGGAAAACCCGTATGGGCCGAGACCTCGGTGACCGGAAGACCGGCGCCGGCCAGCGCTTTGGCCGAGCCGCCGGTCGAGATCAGCGCCACGCCGCGCCCGCTGAGAAAGCGCGCGAACTCGATCAGCCCGCTCTTGTCGGAGACGGAGATGAGGGCACGGCGGATGGCGACATCGCTCATGACGCACGACCTTCGCTTGCATAATCGGGAACGAGACTGGCGAGCGCCCCGATCGTGCCGCCGATGTCGCCATTCGCGGCCGTTTCGGCCATGCGGTCGAGGATAGCGCTCACCGCGGCCCAGCTCGGCGCGCCCGCGTCGATGCGCATCAGGCCCGGCACGCCGGCCGGGGTCGGCTGTTCGTCCCGGCGATGCAGCCGTTCGTGCAACTTCTCGCCGGGCCGACGCCCGGTGAAGACGATCTTGATGTCGATTTCCGGCTGCTTGCCGGCGAGGCGAATCATCTGGCGCGCCAGATCGACGATGCGCACCGGTTCGCCCATGTCGAGCATGAAGACGGCACCCGGCTGCGGCTGGCGGCGAGCGAGCGCTGCGGCTTGCAGCACCAGTTCGACGGCCTCGCGCGTCGTCATGAAATAGCGCGTCATTTCCCGGTCGGTGACCGTCAGCGGGCCGCCCGCCGCAAGCTGCTGCTGGAACAAGGGCACGACCGAACCGGTCGAACCCAGGACATTGCCGAACCGCACCGCCACGAAGCGGCAGCCTGGGCCGGCCGCCACGCTCGCCCGGTCGAGGGCCTGGCAGATCAATTCGGCCGCCCGCTTGCCTGCACCCATCACGCTCGAGGGCGCCACGGCCTTGTCGGTGGAGATCAGCAGCATCTGGGCCACGCCTGCCGCAAGACAGGCTTCGGCGACATGGCGGCTGCCCTCGACGTTCGTGCGCACCGCCTCCAGCGGATTGCTTTCAGCGAGCGGGACATGCTTGAGAGCGGCGGCATGGAAAACCAGTTCGGGACGCTCCTCAGCCAAGACGGCGTCGAGTCGCCGGCGGTCCCGCACATCGCCAAGCAGCGCGCGGCGCGAAAGACCAGGGACGAGTGCGGCGACCTCGCGGTCGATCTGGTAGAGCAAAAATTCCGACTGGTCGAACAGCACGAGATGGGCCGGGGCAAAGCCGGCGATCTGCCGGGTGAGTTCGCCGCCGATCGAACCGCCCGCCCCGGTTATCAGCACGCGCCGCCCGGCGATCAGCTGACGCATGGGCTCCGCATTCAATACCTGGCGCGGCCGGCCCAGCAGATCCTCGACGGCCACGGGCAGAAGGGCGGCCGGCGCGTTGGCGTCGGGATATCCGGCTCCGGCTTGATGCAGATCGGTCAGCCGCGGCAAACGGGCCAGCGTCATGCCCTTGGCTTCGGCGACGGCGACGAGCCGGCGCAATGTGTCGCGGTCGAGGCGATCGTCGGTCAACACGAACCGCTGGGGCGCACGACCTCCAGCGGCCAGGCGCTCGACCGCCGCGGCGGCGCCGTCCGCCTCCGCCAACACCGGGACGCCGTGGATACGGCGTCCCAGGCGCCCGCCGGCGCGGCCCCCCGGCAAATCGAGAATGCCCAGTACCGCGAAGGGCGCGTTGGAAGCACGGCGCATTTCGCGAATGAAACCCTCCGCGGCGTCGTCGGAGCCCACCAACAGCACCGGCACGGCCAGCGGGCTCGATCGCTCCAGGATGTGGCGCAGATCGCCGTCGTGCAGCAGGCGATAGGCAAACCGCGGCGCGCCCAGCAGGAAAACCAGCACGAACCAATTGATGAGCAGGGTCGAGCGCGGATAGCCGTCGAGGCGCGTGGTCAGGAACAGGATGGCGAGGAAGAAAAGCGCCGTCATGCTGACGGCACGCGCGATCGCCAGCAGATCGGGCAGCGAGGCATAGCGCCAGAGCCCGCGATAGATCCCGGTGAAGACGAACACGATCGCCGCCACCGCGACGAACAGGACGAAGCCGAAGCGCAAGAACGGTAGTTCGAACGGCACGTGGCCGATGCGCAGCCAGAGCGACAGCGGAAATGAGATGGCCGCCATCGCCAGATCGTGGAAAAGGGCGAGGCCGATTTGGGGGGCGAAGCGGGCGCGTTGGATCATGAGCGCGCCGACCATAGCAAGCGCGCCGCGCGGGCTCAATTGCGGCTGCCGCCGTGGCCACTCGAATCCGGCTGGGCGCGGCCCGGGGCCAGCAATCGGCGGATGAGCATGAGAACGGTAAGACAGGCACCCAGCAATGCCGCCGGCCGCTCGCCCATTTCGGCGCCCAGCGCAAGGGCGATCAGCGCCAGATTGGCGATTAGCAGAGCCCCCGCGACCTGATCGTGGCGTCGGCCGATCCTGACCGCCCGTTGATAAATATGCTGGGCGTGGGCGGCCATGATGTTTTCGCCGGCAGCCGCACGCCGGAACAGCGTCCATGTTGCGTCGGCCAGGTAATAGAGCGGCAGGATCAGGGCCGCGGCCCAGGCACCCTCGGCTGCCGCGCGCAACAGCAGAAAACCGATGAGAAAGCCCAGCGCCTGAGAGCCCACGTCGCCCAGGAACAGCTTGGCCGGATGCCAGTTCCAATAAAGAAACCCCAGCGTCGCGCCGACAAGCGCCAACGACAGCGCCGCCAGATCGCCGAAGCTGGCGAACCAAAGGGCGATTACGGCAAGGCCGAGGGCGATGGATATCGCCTCCACCCCGGCGATGCCGTCGATGCCATCCATGAAGTTGAAGAGATTGACGAACCAGAGCCAGGCGATACCGGCCAGCACCAGATCGATGGGTAGCGGCAGCAGACCTTGGGTGACGGGGCCAAGCCGCCACAGTCCGAACCCGACGGCAACGGCTTGGACGGCGAGCTTGGGCCAGGGGGCAAGCCTTTTCAGGTCGTCCCACCAGCCGGCGGCGGCCAAGGCAAGGGCCCCGGCCAGCAGCGGCCAGAGACCCGGCTCGATCAGCGCCCAAAGCGGCAGCAGCACGGCCAAAAGCGCGATGCCGCCGCCGCGCGGGACCGGTGTGGCATGGGCGCTGCGCTCGTTCGGCCGATCGAGAATCTGGCGGCTCAGCAGCCAGCGCCGCAGCAGGCCGGTCAGCGCCAGGCTCGCTGCCAGCGAGACGATCAGGATCACGGCCAGATGCAGGGGGCTCGTTTCGGCGATCATGCCCGGCTTATAGCCGATCTCGCCCCGGTTGACATTCCGGGCCGCGTGGGGGAAAGGAGGGTGCAACCTTAGCCCGAGTTTCTCACAGGGATCATGATGGCGCCGGAGCGAATTTGCCGACAGGTAAGGCAAGGCGGCGAAGCCCGATGCTCGTGCATGGGGCGCGCCGGCTGACACAGACGGTCGCAAAATTCGCCCGGCCCTTCGGGTTGCCGCGCGCGGGGCGCCCGCTTCGTCGACGGGCCTCGCCGATGGAGGGCCATCGCCTTCGGCCCGTCTTCTTGCGGATCGACACCCGCGCGCGGGCAACGACATCGCGATCCCTGTGAGAAATTCGGGCTAAGTTCTTTAGCCAGGGGTCCGTCAAGAACACGTAGCTCAGAGAAACAGCAGG
>JBGPNG010000277.1:0-3889 GCA_041487395.1 Dongiaceae bacterium | reverse complement strand
CCGTGCTGGCCAAGTTCGAGATTGTTCCGGTGAGGCGCAGTGCCGTTACCGACCCCACCGAGCAACGAATAAAAGCCTCCGTTGGGTCGCTCCATCGCGGTCGGCGGCTGTGTGCCCGCTCTGCCAGACAGCACTTGGGATGGCATCTGTAGGTTCCGCTGCCAGATCCGCTCGACCACCGACCGGCTGATCTCCCAGCCCTGTACCTTGGTCGATATTCGGGATTGCGCCCGGCGACCGCCGTCACAGCGCAGAATCCACCTTGCTCGCCCCGCTCATGGTCTTTTCTGGACCGTTCTCGTCGATGCAGCTCGCAACGCGATAGCCAACGGGCTCACAAGGCAGCAAGATAACCGCAGAATGCGGGCTTCAGCCTCTTCCACTGGAGACGACTATCTCGAGGTTAACCGGAGGTATACGCAATGAGCACTGCGGACCTTAACCGCGTGATCTTGACGGGTGAAAACCCGTTCATACGACTTAGCGAGAACGACGGCGATCCCAACAAGACGGATGCGAGCTTCTGGCGCATCATCTTTTGCCCGGCCGGAATGGGGCACGTTCTCTATCTCAAAAGCGAGTTGACGGAGAATCGCTGGCGCATCTACTCCGACAACATTGCGATGGCGCGTTGGTTACAATCTACCGTCCAGGGAATGCTCAATGCCGAGACAGCAGACGCGGCGATCCCAGTGCTTGACGCCCAGTTCACCAAGTCGGGTGATCCGCGCTATTTCTGGACAGAGCGGGTGGTATCGAGGGACGAGGAGATTTCCCTTACATGGTATGAGATCGGGGATCCGTTGCTTATACACACACAGCCCAATGCGGTACCGGGACGTCCTTACGGCGTCTGCACTGTCCTCGTCCCCGCGCTCGGTGCACGCCTGTCACGAAACGGAATCGAAGCAGCGGGTCGGCTATGGCCACGGGAGCGCGAAGGAAGGCCATTCAGCACATGCGCGTTGGCGTTTTCCGAAAGTTGGACAGAATCTCGATAGGCCATAACTCAGATTCGCACCCCGTTCAGAGCACCGCGGGCCAATTCGATCGCCGAGCGATGGGTCAGATCCGCTAGGCGAGAGTGCCTAGATCACACATTCATCTTCGGTGAGCGTCACCTGCGTCGGGTCCTGGTAGAGTACGTCGCGTACTTCAACCAATGACGCTCGTATCGCTCGATAGGCCAGCGAGCCCCTTGCGCACCGGCTCTGACAACGCCGGGTTGCCAGAGCGGCACTGTGGTGGCGACGCCAGTGCTGGGAGGGCTGCATCACGTTTACCAGATAGCCGCATGACAGAGCCGATTTCAATTTTGCGCCCTACAAGTGCGCCCTTCGCAGCGGCTCGCAAGCCTGCGGCAACAATAGTGCATGCCAGGTCGCAGAACATGGGGCGCGTTAAACGCCTCGCCTCGTCGCAAGGACGGACGCTGTAAGCGCCTGACTCGCGCGCCGACCCTCGCAGCCGCGTCCGAGATGACTCATGCCGGACGCTGTAGCCTCTCGCCGTCGCTCAGGCAGCGAGAACGCCTAGAGTCATCCGCCGGTCGCGCTCAGTCCCTGAGCACGCTGATCGCTGTCAGCATGGCAGTGGAGGCACCGACGAAAAACCGCGAAGCTTGCAGCGGCCTATGCCCTGCCTCACCTGTCGCGGCGGCGCGAACCCGCGCGGCCGCCACATCGGCCGACATCGTCTCGCCGTAATGGCAGAAGCACAGGATATTGTGTAACTCCGACTCGCTGATGCCGAAGAAGGCAGTAGCATCACCTATCGTGTCGCCGGCGAGGCCCGCGGCGCGCAACCCCGGATGGTTGAACGCGACGCCCAGCGGCGAGTCGTCGGAACGCCCTGCTGCACGCTCGGCGGGCGGTGCGTACTCGATCTGATATAGCGTCCTGAGACGCCGTCCGCCCTCGCGCTCTAGGCTCTCGGCCCAAAGCTCAAGCCGCTCGCGCTTCGAGAGCGGACGTGGCTGGAGGCAGCTCGGCAGGATATTGGCAACCTCGCGGATCTCGTCTCGAGTTTTGTGTTCCATGACATCCTCCAAGAGACTTGGCAGATCGACTGCCATTTGTTCAAATTATACGCCTCGGGCAAACGACCGAGTAGCATTTCCAGCAGGACGAGAGGACGATCAACGGCTGGAGCCGGCTCAGCTTCGCCTGCCGGAGGTTTCCGAGGGCACGGCGGAGAAACGATCTTGCTTGGATAAGAGAGAAGGCAGACAGGCCAAGAGCGGCATCTCCTCGACGCGTCGGACTTCATGCATCACCGATGCAGGCAAGGATTTAACTCGGCATCGTGACTGAGGAGAACTTGCCCCTTTGCCGAAGCAGCGCGATTGCAGAGGGATGTTGCGGGCCAGTTTGGCGAAGGCTGTCATTTGGCGCAGAGATTCCCGGTTGGTCCCCGCCTGCCAGGGGATTGACTCTGGAGAATGTACCGCGGCGGGTTGGTTCCTCCGCCGGCCTGCCCGGCGCGATGCTCGTCTACGACGCGGCTCTTCGATATTGCGCCGGCGGCTGCGAGACTTGGCGGCATTCATGGAGGACAACTATGGCTGCGACGACCTCATCACCGCAGATTGGATGGAAGGCTGCGGAGTTCGATCTGGAAGGAACCGACGGGCGCCATCATCGGCTTGCCGAGGTATGCGGGCCGAAAGGCACGCTCGTCATGTTCATCTGCAATCATTGTCCCTATGTGCAGGCAGTTCTAGACGACATCATTCGCGACGCCAGGGAGCTGGAAGCGCATGGCGTCAGGTCGATCGCGATCATGCCGAACGATACGAGGGCTTATCCCGCTGACTCGTTTGAGAACATGAAGCGCCTGGCGCAGGAAAAAAGGCTGCCGTTTCACTATGTCATTGATCGAAGCCAGGAAGTGGCACGGACTTATGACGCGGTCTGCACGCCCGATTTCTTCGGCTTCAACGCCAACCTCGAGCAACAGTATCGCGGCCGGATTTACGAAGTGCGCAATCGCCAACGCGTTCCGGGATCAGGGCGTGATCTGTTCGATGCTATGGTTCAAATCGCCCGGACGGGAAAGGGCCCCGCCGAGCAGGTGCCAAGCATCGGCTGCTCGATAAAATGGCGAGATTCCTGAGCTGGCCGGGGGCTGCATTTGCGTCGGCCTGTAGGGCGCAAAAATCTGATCTGTCGTGCTGATTTGCCACAAACGTTGGCGAAGCGAACCAATTTGTCCTAATTAAGCAGGGATTCGCCCGCGGACAGGGTTTTCGGTAACCACACCGGAGACGGCGGGCCCTGGGCGATCATGTCATCCACGCGAGCGGCGATTTCAGAGAAGGTGGAGGCCCGGGTGGTCATTCGGGCACGTACGGCAAGGTTTGTCAGTTTACATCTACCATCGCCCGCGGCCTTTGACGAACTTAAGAACAACTAGAAGTAGGACAGCACCAATTGTGGCCGTGATGATAGCGGCTACAATATCGGCCCCAAGGTGGACGCCTAAGCGGGGCAGCAACCAACTGCCAATCAGGGCTCCGACAATTCCGATACACACATCGGCAATGAGACCAAATCCGGTACCGCGAACGATTTTGCCAGCAAGCCACCCCGCGATCAGGCCGACAAGCAAGATAACCAGAATACTTTCACCAGCCATGGAAGCCCCTTCCTAACGGTCAAGCGGATTGGCTTGAACCGACATTCCCCAGATGACCAACGATCAGCGTAAACGATAACATTCTGCTGGGATACGCGGAAGTCCAAAGGCGCCGTCCGCAAGGCTTCCGGCGTGCTCAGCCCCGCATTCCATTTTCGAGGGGCCGATTTGGGCCTTTCCCCCATGATTCAGACGCATTCCTCTGTCGTGATGATGCATCCGACCTTGCACTCGGACCGGTCTTGGTCGCAGT
>JBGPNG010000276.1:0-3895 GCA_041487395.1 Dongiaceae bacterium | reverse complement strand
TGGCGCCGACGCTGCGCACCATCTCGACGATCTTCCGGCTGGTGGTGCCGCGCACGATGCTGTCGTCAATCAGCGCGATGCTGCGGCCTTCGATCATGGCCCGGTTGGCGTTGTGCTTCAGCTTCACGCCCAGATGGCGGATATGGTCCGTCGGCTCGATGAAGGTTCGTCCGACATAATGGTTGCGGATGATGCCGAGTTCGAAGGGAATGCGCGCTTGGGCGGCAAAGCCGATCGCCGCCGGCACGCCTGAATCGGGGACGGGAATGACCACATCGGCGCCGACCGGCGCTTCGCGGGCGAGTTCGGCCCCGATGCGCTTGCGCGCCTCGTAGACACTGGTGCCTTCGACGATGCTGTCGGGTCTGGCGAAATAGATGTATTCGAAGACGCAAAAGCGATGGGGCGCGGACGGGAAGGGGCGCATGGAATGCACGCCCGAACCGTCGAGGATGACCAGTTCGCCCGCCTCGATATCCCGCACATAGTCCGCGCCCACGATATCCAGGGCACAGGTTTCCGAGGCCAGGATATGTCCTTCGCCCAGCTTGCCCAGCACAAGGGGTCGCACGCCCAGGGGATCGCGCACGCCGATTACCATGTCCTGGGCCAGCGCCACCAGGGAATAGGCCCCTTCGACCTGCTGAAGCGCATGGATCAGCCGATCGATCACGCTGCCGCGCAGCTGCGTGGCCATCAGATGGGTGATGACCTCGGTATCGGTCGTCGATTGGAACAGAGATCCTCGGCGCACCAGATCGCGGTGGAGCGTGTGCGCGTTGGTCAGGTTGCCGTTGTGGCCGATGGCGAAGCCGCCGAATTCGAGCTCGGCGAACAGGGGCTGCACGTTGCGCAGCACGGTTTCGCCCGTGGTCGAATAGCGCACATGGCCGATGGCGGAATTGCCCCGAAGGCGGGAAACGACCGCCTCGGAGGAGAAATTGTCGGCGACATGGCCGAGCGCGCGATGGGCGTTGAATTGCCGCCCGTCGAAGGCGACGATGCCGGAAGCCTCCTGGCCGCGGTGCTGCAAGGCATGCAGACCGAGAACGGCCCGCGCAGCCGCCTCCTCGGCTCCGAAAATGCCGACGACGCCGCACTCCTCCTTCAGCTTGTCATCGTCGAAGGGGTTGGTGCGGATCGACATGTCTATTGTAAGCCCTGGAACAGACGATCAGCGTCCTTGCGGTCGTTGGCGTTATAGCCCGTATTGCCAGGCGGCGCAGCGGGTTTTGGCGCCGGTTGGGTCATCGTCTGCATCATTTGATCCGTGACGGCCTGCTCGACCTGGGCCTTGGCATCGGTGGCGGCCGTCACGCCGCGATCGAACACGTCCTTGGGCAGCACGGAGCGCAGAACGTCGGCGGCCTTAGCGACGATGGGCAGGCTGCGGGCCTGCTTCACGATGTCCGGCTGGTCTGCGGGGTTCGGCATGGCCCAAATAAAGGCGAGATAGGCCAGACAGACGATCATCGCCCCGCGCAGGACGCCGAACAGGAGGCCGAGCGACCGGTCGATGGCGCCGAAGCCGCTGCGGCGCACGTTGCGGGCGATCAAATGGCTGATGGTGGCACAGACGATAAGGGTGACGACGAATATGGCGACGCCGGTGACGGCGTCGGCCACCAGCTCTACGCTGATGTAACTGCGCGCGATATGACGCAGATGAGGCAGGCCATAGATGGTGGCGAACGCCGCCGCCACCCAGGCGCCGATCGACAGAACCTCGCGCACCAGGCCCCGGCTGAAGGCGAGCAAAGCGGAAATCAGCAGCACACCCAGCACGGCCAGATCGACGATGTTGATCGGTAAATTGCTCATTCCGGACCGTTCATCAAGTAGTTGCTCAATGCCCTGGCCCTCAAGATCGGCCGCCTTTCCCAAAGCGTTCCACCAGCTTGGCAAGATGGTCGATCGGGTGCAGCTGCAGTTTGCTCGCCGGGGCTTTGCGGCGGCTACCCAGCGGCGGGATCAAGGCATCGGTGAAGCCCAATTTCTCCGCCTCCCTCAACCGCTGTTCGATCTGACCGACGGCGCGCACCTCGCCGCCCAGGCCGATCTCGCCGAAGACCACCATGCCGGCCGGAACCGCCCGGTCGAGGCGCGAGGAAACCAGCGCCGCGGCCACGGCCAGATCGGCTGCCGGCTCGCCGATTCGCAAGCCTCCGGCGACGTTCAGATATACATCATACCCGCCGAGAGCAAGGCCGCAGCGCGCCTCCAGGACCGCCAGGACCATGGCAAGCCGAGCCTGGTCCCAGCCGACGACCGCCCGGCGCGGCGTGCCGGGCGGCGAGGGGGCCAGAAGCGCCTGGATCTCCACCAACATCGGCCGGCTGCCCTCGATTCCGGCAAAAACCGTGGCGCCGCTGACCTCGCCATGGCGCTCGGCCAGGAACAGGGCCGAAGGATTGGCGACTTCCACGAGGCCGGCATCGGTCATCTCGAAGACGCCGATCTCGTTGGCCGGCCCGAACCGGTTCTTGACGGCGCGCAGGATGCGGAATTGGTGGCTGCGCTCGCCTTCGAAGTAGAGAACGGTATCGACCATATGCTCGAGCACGCGGGGGCCCGCAATCATGCCTTCTTTCGTCACATGGCCCACGAGCAACAGGCTGAATCCGCGCCCCTTGGCCAGGCGGATGAGTTCGGCGGCCGAAGCGCGGACCTGGGCAACCGTGCCCGGGGCGGAATCGAGATTGTCGACATACATGGTCTGGATCGAATCGATGATAACCAGTTCCGGTGCCGAGCCGGCATCCAGCGTGGCCACGATGTCGCGCAGCGACGTGGCGGCAGCCAGTGCTACCGGGGCTTGGCCCAGCCCCATGCGCCGCGCGCGCAGGCGGACCTGCTCGATCGACTCCTCGCCGGAGATATAGAGGGTACCGCCCGTGGCACCGGGGCGGCCGAGGGCCGCAGCCACCTGAAGCACCAGGGTGGATTTACCGATGCCGGGGTCGCCGCCGATGAGAAGGGCCGATCCCCGGACCAGCCCGCCGCCGACCACCCGATCGAATTCGGCGATGCCGCTGGCCCGGCGCAGTTCCGCCGGGGCGTCGCCGGATAGGGCCTGCAGCTCGATCTTGCGGCCGCGCCCGCCGCTGAGGCCCTTGGGCGCCACCTCGCGCGCCACTTCCTCGACGATGGTGTTCCATTCCCCGCAATTGTCGCAGCGCCCGCTCCAGCGCGTGAAGCTGGCGCCGCAGGATTGACAGACGTAGCGGGCGGCGGCCTTGGCCACTTCCGGCTAAAGGGGGTGCACGGGCATGACGATCGGCCCCTCGGCCCGCCCGTGCAGGAATTGATCGACATAGTCGTTGCCGGAGCGATCGATCTCCGGCGCCGGGCCGTTCCAGATGATTCGTCCCTCATGGATCATGGCGATGCGGTCGGCGATATGCCGGGCGCTCACCATGTCATGGGTGATCGATACGGCGGTGGCGCCCAGATCGCGAACGCATTTGAGGATCAGCTTGTTGATCACGTCGCCCATGATCGGATCGAGGCCGGTGGTCGGTTCGTCGAAGAAGATGATCTCCGGCTCCTTGGCGATGGCGCGGGCCAGCGCCACACGCTTTTGCATGCCGCCCGAAAGTTCCGCCGGATAGAGTTCGGCAACTGGCGCATCGAGGCCGACGGCGGCAAGCTTCTTGAGGGCGATCTCCTTGGCGGCGGGCCGGGCCAGGCCGCGGCCCTGAATGAGGCCGAAGGCGACGTTCTCCCAGACCGGCAGCGAATCGAAAAGCGCGCCGCCCTGGAACAGCATGCCGAACTTGTCGCGCATTCTATCGCGGGCGCCGCCGGAAAGATCGGTCGTCTCCACGCCGTCGATCTTGATGCTGCCGGCGTCGGGCCGCATCAATCCCAGGACGCATTTCAGCAGAACCGACTT
>JBGPNG010000275.1:0-3937 GCA_041487395.1 Dongiaceae bacterium | reverse complement strand
GCACGACCAATATCGGCGGCGCCAATCCCGATTATTCGGTGCTGACCGACAAGCTTGCCGGCAGCGACAAGCGGGACGTTCATTGGGGCGACATGTGGCACTACGCCATCGCCCGCATGGTCGTGGCCGCGCGGGCCAATGGCCTGCGCCCGGTCGATGGGCCCTTTGGCGATTTCTCCGATACCGGCGGCTATCGCGCCGCGGGAAATCGGGCCGGCGTGCTGGGCTGCGAAGGCAAATGGGCGATCCACCCCTCGCAGGTGGTGCTCGCCAATGAATTGTTCAGCCCGAGTGCCAAGGAGGTCGAGAAGGCGCGCCGCATTCTGACGGCGATGGCCGAGGCCCAGAAAGCCGGCAAGGGTGCGGTCGCTCTCGACGGGCGGCTCATCGATCTGGCCTCGATCCGCCAGGCCGAAGTGCTGGTCAAAAAAGCCGAGCAGGTCGCCGGCGGGGCCGCCTAGCCGCCATGCCGACGTTCCTCGAATTCGAAAAACCGATCGCCGAGCTCGAGGGCAAGATCGAAGAACTGCGCCATCTCGGCAACGCCGACGACATAAACATCGCCGAAGAGGTGACGAAGCTGCAGAGCAAGGCGGACAAGCTGCTGCGCCAGACCTATGGCAAGCTGAGCGCCTGGCAGAAGACACTCGTGGCCCGCCATCCCGATCGGCCGCATTTCGGCGACTACGTCAGCGCGCTGGTGGAGGAATGGACGCCGCTCGCAGGCGACCGGAACTTCGCCGAGGATCGCGCCATCCTGGGTGGGCTCGGCCGCTTTCGCGGACGATCCGTCATGCTTCTCGGCCATGAGAAGGGCAGCGATACCGCCTCGCGGGTGCGCCACAACTTCGGCATGGCGCGGCCAGAGGGCTATCGCAAGGCCCAGCGCCTGATGGATATGGCCGACCGCTTCCGCCTGCCGGTGGTGACCTTGGTCGATACGCCCGGTGCCTATCCGGGCGTCGATGCCGAAGCGCGCGGTCAGGCCGAAGCCATCGCGCGGGCGATCGAGACCAGCCTGAAAATCCGCGTGCCGCTGGTCGCGGCCATCATCGGCGAAGGCGGCTCGGGCGGCGCCATCGCGCTGGCTGCGGGCAATCGCGTGCTGATGCTGGAACATGCCGTCTATTCCGTGATTTCGCCGGAAGGCTGCGCCTCGATCCTGTGGCGCAGCAGCGAGCAGGCGAAAGAGGCGGCCGAGGCGTTGAAGCTGACGGCCGAGGATCTCTTGAAACTGGGCATTATCGACGAAATCGTCGTCGAGCCCTTGGGCGGCGCACATCGCGACCGCCGGCGCACGATGGACTCGTTGGGCGATGCGCTCGATGTGGCGCTGACAGAACTCTGCCGCCACGACGGCGCCCGGCTGCGCGCCGAGCGGCGCGAGAAGTTCCTGGCCATGGGCGGCAAGGGATTGAATTAAGCACCGATAAATTCGCGCGGGCTCGACCCCGTTCGGCTCTCGCGCTTCCGTAGACGCAGCGACTATCCGCGCACGGCCCGGCAACATGGTCATGTATGGACCTTTCCCCGGGTGTAAGGAAATAGGTCCATCCCATCATGCCCGGGCCGGCCGAAGGCCGAGACCCGGGTATCCACGTCTTCTTTCTTTTTGCCGCACCAAGAAAGACGTGGATGCCCGCGCCGAGGCGCCGGCATCACGCGACAGTAAGGGTGTCGAATTAAACCCGACCGTGGCAGTATTTGAACTTCTTGCCCGAGCCGCAGGGGCAGGGGGCATTGCGCGGAACCTTGCCCCAATCGCCGTTCGGCGCCGGCAGGAAGGGATCCCCGGCGCCGGCCATCGCCGGAACCGGCCGGCGGAGTTCCTGCGTGCGCGGTTGGGGCTGCGGGGGGGCCGCCTGTTCGGGTGCCGGGCCCAGGCGTGCCTCGATATGGGCGAGCACGATGGTGATCTCCTCGCGCAGACGCGCCAACATGGCCTCGAACATCTCGAAGGCTTCGCGCTTGTATTCGTTCAAGGGGTCGCGCTGGCCATAGGCGCGCAGCCCGATGCCGTGACGCAGGTGGTCGAGGGCCAGCAGATGGTCCTTCCACTCGCGGTCCAGCAATTGCAGCAGGATGCTCTTCTCGGCAAAGCGCTGAACCTGGCTGGTCGCGCGCTCCTCCTTCTCGGCCATGTGCTTATCGGTGGCGGCGATCAGGCGCTCGCGGATTTCCTGTTCGGCGATGCCCTCTTCCTTCGCCCAATCGGCGACCGGCAGGTCGAGGCCGAAAATGCGCCGCACCTCTTCATGCAACCCCTGGACATTCCACTGCTCGGCATAGCTGTTGGCGGGAATATGCTGTTCGACGATGCGCTCGCCGGTTTCATGGCGCATCTCCACGATGGTCGACGAAACGTCGCTTGCCTGCATCAGATCGCGGCGCTGCTCGTAGATGACCTTGCGCTGGTCGTTCATCACATTGTCGAATTTCAGGACGTTCTTGCGCGCTTCGAAATTGCGCGCTTCGACCTTTTGCTGGGCCTTTTCCAGCGCCTTGTTGACCCAGGGATGGACAATGGCCTCGCCTTCGCGCAGGCCGAAGCGCTGCAGCATCGAATCCATGCGCTCGGACCCGAAGATGCGCATGAGGTCGTCTTCCAGCGAGAGGAAGAAGCGCGAATCGCCGGGATCGCCCTGGCGGCCGGAACGGCCGCGCAGCTGGTTGTCGATGCGCCGGCTCTCATGGCGTTCCGTGCCGATGACATAGAGGCCGCCGCCTTGCAGCGCAATCTCGCGCTTGGCCGCCACATCGGCGCGGATCTTTTCGATGCGCTGCGCCTTTTCCGCCGGATCCTCGAGCGCCTGCGTCTCGCGCCGGATGCGCATGTCGAGATTGCCGCCGAGCTGAATGTCGGTGCCGCGGCCGGCCATGTTGGTGGCGATGGTGACGGCGCCGGGCGCGCCGGCCTCGGCGATGATATGGGCCTCCTGCTCGTGATAGCGGGCGTTCAGCACCTGATGCGGAATCTTCTTCTTCTGGAGCAATGCCGCGAGCACTTCCGATTTCTCGATGCTGACGGTGCCCACCAGCACGGGCTGCTGCCGCGCGCGGCATTCTTCGATCAGATTGATGATGGATTCGTATTTCTCGCGCGCCGTGCGATAGACCTCGTCATGCTCGTCGATGCGAATGCAGGGCATGTTGGTCGGCATCTCGACGACCTCGAGCCCATAGATATCGAGAAATTCCGCGGCCTCCGTCATCGCCGTGCCGGTCATGCCGGCGAGTTTGGGGAACAGGCGGAAATAGTTCTGGAAGGTGATCGAGGCCAGCGTCTGGTTCTCGTTCTGGATCGAAACGTTTTCCTTGGCTTCGAGCGCCTGATGCAGGCCCTCGGAATATCGGCGGCCCTCCATCATGCGGCCGGTGAACTCGTCGATGATGATGATCTTGTCGTCCTTGACGATGTAGTCCACGTCGCGCGTGAACATTTTATGCGCGCGCAGCGCCTGACCGACGTGGTGGAGCAGGGAGATGTTGTGGATGTCGTAGAGATGGCCGGTCTTCAGCAGGCCCGCCGTGCGCAACAGCTCCTCGATATGCTCGACGCCCTCGTCGGTGAGCGTGATCTGGCGCGCCTTCTCGTCCTTCTCGTAGTCGGCGTCGACCAACGAGGGAAGCAGGCGGTCGACTGCCCGATACAGCTCGGAGGAATCCTCGGTCGGCCCCGAAATGATCAGCGGCGTGCGCGCCTCGTCGATCAGGATGCTGTCGACTTCGTCGACGATGGCGAAGTGATGCCCGCGCTGCACGTAGTGCGCGAGCTCGAACTTCATGTTGTCGCGGAGGTAGTCGAAGCCGAACTCGTTGTTGGTCCCATAGGTGACGTCGCAGGCATAGGCGGCGCGCCGCTCCTGGTCGTTCAACCCGTGGACGATGCAGCCCACGCTCAGGCCCAGGAAACCATAGATCTGTCCCATCCATTCGG
>JBGPNG010000274.1:0-3942 GCA_041487395.1 Dongiaceae bacterium | reverse complement strand
CACGGGCTCGAATAAAATGTCGTAACGCGGATTTCTCGCCATTCTCGGTCCCACTCGCCGCCTGCGGAATCGGCTCGGTCCGCGCAATTCCTGCGGTCAGGTATGGGGCAAGCCCTCCTCTGGAGAAACTTCATAATTTCCTGTAAGTTCATGAGGTATTCTCATATTTGAAATAGTCGAGTTGAGATGGCTGTAGGACTGGATATCAAAGTGCTGCGTCTGCTGGTGGCGATCGACCGCCACGGGTCCATGACGCGCGCCGCCCAGTCATTGGGCGTCACCCAATCCGCCCTCAGTCACCACCTCAAGGAAACCGAACGCCGCACGGCCGTCGAACTGTTTCACCGGGTCAACAAGCGGCTTCACCTCACGGCTCTCGGGGAAGAGTTGCTACAGGCCGCCAAGGTCATCGTGAGCGAGGTGGACCGTATCGACAAAGATCTCGAACTTTTCCGCAAGGGCTATGGCCCCGTCGTGCGCATCAGCAGCGGGGCCTATCTTTGCCATGGCTGGCTGCCGGATTTCGTCGCCGATCTCGCGGCCCCCCGAAATGCCAAGTTCGATGTCGAGATCCTGGACAACAACATCTCCTTCCCCCTGATCAATGCCGTGATCGACGGCGAGATCGATATGGCGATCTGCGGCGGCGAGATCGCCGACCGCCGGGTCCGCTGCCACCATCTGTTCGCCGACGAACTGGTGGCGGTGCTGCCGGCCGATCACCGATGCGCCCGTCAGCCATATCTCGATGCAGTCGATTTCACGGGCGAGACTTGCCTCAGCTATTCGACCGTCTCGGAAAAGGGCTTCGAGGACGATCGCTTCTTTCGCCCGGCCGGAGTCAGGCCGGGTCGCTGGCGGCGTGTCGGCAATGTCGCGATGATCGTCGAGATGGTTCGGCGCGGGCTCGGCGTCTCGATTCTGAGCCGCTGGGCCGTCGAGCCGAGCCTGACCGCCGGCGGGCTCGTGTTGAAGCGCCTCTCCAAGAGCGGCCTGCCGACCAATTGGCAGGCGGCGATCCGCGCCAATGAGTTGAAGGATTCCCCCGCGGCCCAGGTGGCTATCCGCTTATCGCAATGGTGCGCCCATGAGGGCAAAGGATCGAAGACGAAGGCGCCCTGATGTAAGGATCGCCAAGAAGCAGTCAAAGGAGTTTTGGAATATGAGGATCATCGTCGTGGGCGGGACCGGTACCATCGGCAAGGCGGTCGTCGCCGCCCTTCAGGGCCGTCACCAAGTCATCAAGGTAGGCAAGACCGGCGGCGACCACCAGGTCGACATGACCGACGGCGATTCCATCCGTGCCCTATTCAAGAAGACCGGCCGTTTCGATGCCCTGGTCTCGACTGCCGGCAAGGTGCATTTCGGCGATTTCGCCGCCTTGACCGAAAAGGAAATGCAGATCGGGCTTCGCGACAAACTGATGGGCCAGGTCAATCTGGTGCTGATCGGCCGCGATCATATCAATGACGGAGGCTCGTTCACCTTGACCAGCGGTTTGTTGAACCACGATCCCATCCGCTATGGCGCCGCGGCGAGCCTTGTCAACGGCGCCATCAACGCCTTTGCGGTGGGTGCCGCGATCGAGCTTACGCGAGGCCTGCGCATCAATGTGGTCAGCCCGGGCGTGCTCGTCGAATCGCTACCGGTCTTCGGGGATTACTTTCGCGGCCATGAGGCCGTTCCGGCCAAGCGCGTCGCCAATGCCTATGTGAAATCGGTGGAGGGGTTGCTGACCGGCAAGGTCATCGACGTCCTCTGAACAAGCGCGCCGCTCGGCAATTCCGCCGAGCGGCGCAATCTCGCTCATTTGGTCATCGTTATCCTGGCGCTCCGGTCGATCTGGCTATCGTCGAAGACCTGTATCGAATCCCCATAGCCTTCGCCCTTGCCGACCACCTGCACCGTGCTGGCATCGACACCCTGTTTGATCAGCGCGTTTGCCACGGCCTCGGCCCGCTTGACGGACAGCGTGAAATTCGCCGCTGCATTGCCCTGTTTGTCGGCCTTGCCGCGAATGCAGACTTTGCGGATGTAGAGTGCCTTGGCGTGTTCTGCCGCCTCCTTGATCTTGGCCATGCCGGCCGCGTCGATCCGGGTGCTGCCGACGGCGAAGAGAATATAGATTGGGCCCGGCGCGCCCGGCGAGGAGGGTGGGCAATCGGTTATCGCCCTGGCATTCGTAGCGTTCAGCGACAAGGCCATCGTCAAAGCCGCCGCAAACAACATCGCGATTCGAATCATGGTAACTCCTTCTGGCTGTTTGCCGGAACCGGCGACGGTCGTATTCGATCATCCGCCGGAACAGCGCCGCCAGCAACGGAAGAAATGGCGGGGTGGTGGCTTGGCTTACCGGTATTCCCCTAAGCGATCCCCACCGCCATGGAATACGGCCCCTGAAGATGCTGGATGCGCGCTTCGCGAAATCCCGCGTTGCGCATCCAACCGACGCAATCGGCCCCGGTGTAGTCGAAACCGCCGGGCGTTTCGATCAGCATGTTGAGACTCATCAGCAGCCCGAAAGCATTCTCGCGACGCGCATCGTCGATCATGGCGTCATAGACGATGAGCGCGCCGCCTTTGATCAACGCCCGATGTGCCTTGCGCAAGAGCAGTTCTTTTTGCGGCAGGTCCCAGTTGTGCAGGATATGCCCCATGACCAGTACATCGACATTTGGCAGTTCATCTTCGAAGAAATTGCCGGGCTGGAAACGCAACCGGTCGGCAAGGCCGCGCGTTTTGACATAGCGTTCAAACACCGGCTTCACCGGCGGAAGGTCGAAGCCGATGCCGGACAAATGCGCATGCGCGCCGGCGATCTCGGCCGCCAACCCGCCCTGGGCGCAACCGATATCGGCAAACGTCAGGTAATCCTTCCATGGGAATGCCGCCGCGATGGATCGGGCGGTCGGCAGGCTGACGCCGGTCATCGCCTTCAAGAACCCTTCCAGGTTCGCCGGATCGGCATACATGGCGGCGAAGGGGTCCGGCCCGCCATCCTTTGCTTCATTCTGCGGCTCGCCGCTGCGCAGAGCCTCGGTCAGATTTGCCCAGAAGGGATAGAGGCGCCGGTTGGACATCTCCAACAGCCCGCCGATATAGGAAGGCTTCGCCCGATCCAGGTAGAAATCCGCCTCGGGCGTGTTGGCGTATTTGCCGTCTCGCTTGTCCAGCATGCCAAGCGCCACGAGAGCGTCCAGGAAATCGCCGGTGCTGCGCGCATGCAGGCCGTGCTTCGCTCGCAATGCGTCCTGGTTGAGCGGACCCTGGGCCAAGGTGGTGAAAAGGCCCAGTTCGACGGCGCTCAGGAAGGCCTTCGAGCCCCAATAAGCGAAGCCCAGACGCATGATCCCGTCCGGGGAAAGTTGAGCGCTGGTCATATTCGAACTCCCGCGTTTATGGGCCGAATTGCCATAAAATTTTCTCTTTGCCGCGCGCCCTCGACACTCCGCGTCGTTTCATCATATCATTTTGCGGAGGCAAAGGAGCGGTGGGGGTGAATTTCTGCGGCTTCCTTGCCTGCGCCATATCCAGGGGGACCAACATGGCCAAGACAAAAGACGGCGGGCTGACAATATCGGCCCAGGCGCGGCGTCAGGTGCTACGCAGATTGGGCCGGTTCGCCACCGTGACGGCGCCCGCCGTCACCTTGCTGTTGGCCGCGCAGACAAAACCTGTCGGTGCGCAAATCATCAGTAGATGCGCCGCGATCGCTCAACCCGGAAATTCAAAACCGGCCTAAGAGCGGGAGTGGCGTGAGCGATGTGAGCGAAGACATATCGCAACCTTGGGCGGCGGCCGCAAGCAACAACGAGGCGGGCTAAATCTGCCGCGGAGCACGACGCAGCGCGCCCGCTAAGCAGGGATTCGTTGAACGGGCCACGCTTCTCCGTCTTGCCCGGGCCGGCCGAAGGCCGTGACCCGGGCATCCACGACTTCTTG
>JBGPNG010000273.1:0-3945 GCA_041487395.1 Dongiaceae bacterium | reverse complement strand
TTGAAATCTTCTTCCGCCATGCCTTTCTCGAGCACGGGCGCGCCCGCATGGACTTTGACGCCGCTGGGGCGAAAGCTTTCGAAGGCGCGCTGGGCGGTGATCGCGAGAGCCTTGACGCCGATGATATCCTTGGGTCGTCCCGGCAGATGTACCTCGCCGGCCGAAATCATGGTCGTGACGCCGCCATGAAGAAAACTGTCGATCCAGTTGAGCTGGTTCTGCCGCGGAGTCCAGTCGCCGAAGACCGGGTGAACGTGACTATCGATCAGGCCCGGGGCCAGCGCCGTGCCCTTGGCGTCGATCTCTATCCTGGCGCCCGCGGTATCGATGTCTTTGGCCTTGCCGATGGCGGCAATCCGGCCTTTGTCGGCGACAATCGTATCTGCATCCAAAATCGGACGGTCGAGATCGCCGGACAAGATCAGTCCGATATTTCGGATAGCCAATTTTCCGGCGGCTCCGCCTGCTGCCAGCATCTCGGCCATGATCGACATACTCCCGTGCGTTAGATGCAAGCCTAGCACGCGTCTTGGTTTGACTGCAGCGCCGAGGACCCCGGAGGCGGCATTAACCTGCGGACAATTCGATCTTGTCGATCAGCTGCGCGCCCCGCGATGCCATGAAGTAAAGGCCCATATAGTGCGTGACATCCTGGGGATGGGCGGCATGGGCCCCCAGGCCAAGCTTCTCCGCGGCTTCGCGCGGCAGATGATAAGTCGAACAGCCCGCCTCGTAGACAAGGATGTCTTTCAAACTCGGCATCAAGTCATGGTTGCGCGCCGACAGGAACGTGAGCACGAAATCCATGACGCAAATATCGGTGCAGATGCCGACGACGAGGACTTGCTCCAGGCGATGGCGATTGACCCAATCGACCACGCGGTTCGAGCCGTCGGGCGCGATCGCGCCGACGAAACCGTTGATGCAATCCTTGCGCAGCAGCGTTGCGTTCGCGTCGGAGGCAAGCCATTCGAGGTCCGGCACCAAATTCTCATGTCCCGTTCCCGCCTCGCAATGGGGCGGGTAGGGCGGTTCCGCCTTGCCCGGCACATGGGTATCGAGAAAGGCAAAGATCGGCCAATTGCGCCGGCTGAAGCCGCGGGCAAGCCGATCGGTCTCCGCGATCATGCGCGTCACTTGCGGGTTCTCCACCGGTGGGGCGAGATAGCCGGCGCCAACGGTTGCAAAGCCATTCACCTCATCGACGATGACGAGGCCGACGCGGCGGTCGGCAAGCATGACGCCGCCGAGCCTGATCGGCATGGACCGGCCCAACTCCACGAGAATCTCCGCGCTGTCGGTCATACCCTTCCCCCCGATTGCATGACCTGGCACCATCAAGGGCGTCGGGTCGACAGGGCAATCAACCGCATTTTGCGCCGCCTTGGTGCTGCAAGACAAGGCGGGCATTCGGATCCCCTTGAAATGGCACCCGGCGGGCGCGGCGAATTGGCGCCTGCTTTTTGCCGCTTGCTGTGCTAAGTCACCGGGCGCGGGGGACAATTGGAATAACGTTGCGGAGCGGTCCGGATGAACGACATGGCGAAAACGCGCGCGTTAAAGCCCGCGCTGAGACTTCCGATACCGTTCATCGATCTGCAGGCCCAGCGCCGGCGCCTGGGCGCGAGCGTCGACGAGGCCATGCAGCGCGTGCTGGCGCACGGCCAATTCATCATGGGGCCGGAAGTGGCGCTGCTCGAGCGAACTCTTTCCGAATTTTGCGGCGCGCCGCACGTTGTCGCCTGTGCCAACGGCACCGACGCTCTCAAGCTGGCTCTGCGGGCCTTTGGGATCGGCTCCGGCGACGGCGTGATCGTGCCCGGCTTCAGTTTTTCGGCTTCCGCCGAAGCCGTCGTGATCGTCGGCGCCACGCCGGTTTTTTGCGATGTATTGCCCGACAGCTTCAATATCGATTCGCGCAGTCTTGAAGCTTGCGTTGCGGCATGCCGGAATGCGGGGTTGCGGCCGCGCGCCGTAATGCCGGTGGACCTGTTCGGCCTGCCCTGCGACTATCCGGCGATCGATGCGATTGCTGCGCAGCATGATCTGATCGTGGTGTCCGACGCAGCGCAGAGCTTCGGCGCGAGCCTCGGCGATCGCCGGGTGGGCAATTTCGGCGCGATGACGGCGACGAGCTTCTTTCCGTCAAAACCCCTCGGCTGCTATGGCGATGGCGGGGCGTTGTTCACCGACGATGGCGAGGCGGCAGCGCTGCTTCGTTCGTTGCGTTCGCACGGGGAAGGCACCGGACGATACGATAACGTGCGGATCGGCGTAAACTCGCGCCTCGATAGTTTGCAAGCCGCGGTGCTGCTGGCCAAGTTTACCGTGTTCGGCGAGGAGATCGAACTGCGCCAGCGCGTGGCCCAGCGCTATAACGAGGCGCTTGCCGATGTCGTCGAGGTACCGCGAATCGCCAACAGCGCGCGCTCCGTATGGGCGCAGTATACGATCAAGCTCGACCACCGCGATCGGGTGGCAACGCTGCTGAAGGCCGACGGGGTGCCCACGGCGGTTTATTATCCGCGCAGCCTGCACGAGCAACCCGCTTACGTGGGATTCCCGGTCGTGGATGGCGGCCTGCCGGTGGCCGAGGCCCTCTCTCGCCGGGTGCTAAGTCTGCCGTTCCATCCTTATCTCGATAGCGTAACGCAAGACTACATCACTGATCGGTTTCGCGCGGCGCTCGCCGGGCTCTAGCCCGAGCTCCTCACGGGGATCGCGGATTGCTCATGCCGCCGAATCGCCTTAGCATCCCCTTAACCATGTTGCTTGGGTAGCTGACCCGTGTTGAGTGCGTCAGCTGAGCAAAGTTGGCCGGTAGCCGATGCGATTTTGGGGATGCGCGGATAGTCAACCGTGCCCAAGGGGCGCCGACAAGTCTATGGCCGAATCGGGTTTCAAAACGCAACCCAAAACGGTGATATTTGACAGTCGTCGAAGCATCGGCGTCGGTGCTCCGGTGAGTATTCTGGCGGCGGCTGAGCGGCACCGGGAAATATTGCTCATCGTCGGCTGGTTGATTGCAGTCTGCAGCCTATTCATTCTTGATATCGAGGCACCGACAGGGGCGATAGCCGCCATGGGTTATTCTATGGCTCTGGTCGTAGGTCTTTGGTTGCCACGGCGCTCAACGCTGTTTTTTTGTGCAGGGTTTTGCACTCTTCTAATCATTCTCGGCGGATTCCTGTCGCCGCCCGCCGGAATGGACCTGGGAGGGATCGCCCTCATTCGACTGGGCGCAATTGCTTCGCTTTGGATCGTCTGTTTGCTGCTCGTCTATCGCTCATCGCGCGAAAGCAACGCAGGACGCTTTGGACAGGAAATTCTTGCGGCTGGGCAGGCTAAATCGAATATTCTCGCCAATGTCAGTCATGAATTGCGTACGCCGCTAAATGCAATCATCGGGTTCTCTGAGATCATGATGCGCGAGGAGTTCGGTCCGCTGGGCCAGCCAAGGTACCGGCAATATGTGGCGGACATACATGCAAGCGGCTTGCAACTGCTAAAACTGGTCGACGACATCCTCGACGCTTCCACGATGGAAGTTGATAAATATCAGCTGGAAGAAAGCGACTTTTCATTGAGCGAACTCTTGCGCGACTCGGTGGAGGGAGTTCGGCCCAAAATTGAAAAATTCGGCTTGAAGATCGACGTAACGGCCGACCCGATGCTGCCGCGACTGTGGGCCGATCGCCGTGGCATTAAGCAAATTCTCCTCAATCTCGTTCTAAACTCGGCAAAATTCACCCCGCCCGGCGGGACGATTTTGGTAAGCGCCGGGCTCTCGCAGGGTGCGCTGTGGTTCGCCGTTTCAGACGATGGTATTGGCATTCCGAAAGCGGTGATGCCCCAGATCGCCGAGCCATTTGAGAAGTTCGCAAGATCGTTTGCCAACGATCGGTCGGGCATTGGTCTCGGCCTGGCGCTCTGTCGCGGCCTGAC